>CAZPTC010000006.1:0-24429 GCA_964589455.1 uncultured Desulfovibrionaceae bacterium
CCTCCCCCAAACCCCCTCCACCCTTCCCAAAAAAACTTTTTACCTGTCTGTTTTTTGGATACACACAATCGGCCTTCAGCTTCCTGAAGGCCGTTTGTCTTAGAGCCACCTTATTTTGCTTCTTAAAAAAACAGGGGAATCTTCCCCCCCCTTCCATTCCCAGCTTTGCCTCAAATAAGGGGGTTTGGGGGAAATTATTTCCCCCAAAATCTCTTCTCCACCTCTCTCCTTCAACCTATAAGGACATACTATGCCATGCAAACCAGAAGGCAACCTTGAAGGGTTAAAACCCAGCGAAACAAAGGCGCTTCAGCGTCTTGCCACGCGGCGTTTTTTGCCTGTGGGCGGCTTTAGCCTGGAGCAGGCACGGGAACTGGCAGCCGTATCGCGCCTTACAGGGCGTCAAATTGGTTTAGTGATAGACAGGCAGGGCCGCATAGAAAAACTGCTTGTAGGCACGCAAGGGGGCCTTACCATACCGGAATTAGAGCGCCAGAAAGAAGGCCGCCTGCGCGGTGTGCGCTTTCTGCACACCCATTTAGGCGAATCAGGCTTATCGCGCGAAGACCTTATGGATTTGCTGTTTTTGCGCTTTGACAGTCTGGATGTACTCACTGTAGACGCCTTTGGCGGCCCGGTACTCTACCAGCATGCCCACCTTCTGCCAGAAGCACTTCTTGGAGAAACAGGCAAGGGCGACCCCTTTGTTGTAAGCCCTTTGGAAGCCCACGAGCGGGTTATCCAGCGCGGGGATGATTTTACGCAGGAAGCCCAGGCTCTGGAAGAAGAATTAAGCCGCGTGCAGGAAGAAGTAAAAAGCGCAAGTGACGGCACCAGAGCCCTGCTTATAAGCTTTTCTGAAAGAAGCAAAGAAGAGCAGGAGCGGAATTTAGAAGAACTTGCCGCCCTCGCCAGAACCGCAGATGTTGACGTGCTGGGCTTTTTCAGCCAGCGCGTACACGCAGGCCGCAATATGCTGAGTGAAGGTAAACTGGCGGAATTAGAAGTGCTTGCCCTGCAAACACGCGCCAATACCCTGTTATTTGACGGGGAACTTTCTATGGCGCAAATGCAAACCCTTGCAGAGCGCACAGAAAGGCGCGTTTTAGACAGAACCCAACTTATTTTGGATATTTTTGCGCGCCACGCCACAACAGGTGCCGGCAAACTGCAAGTAGAAATGGCCCAGCTTAAATACCGCCTGCCGCGCCTTGTGGGCCGTCATGGCAATATGGACAGGCTCATGGGTGGCCTTAGAGGCAAAGGCCTTGGCGAAACAAAGCTGGAGCTGGACAGAAGGCGCGTGCGTGAACGCATAAGCCGCATAAAAAAAGAGCTGGACAATTTACGCAAAAAACGCGCCGCCACCCGTGGCAGGCGCGAAAGGCAAAACATCCCTGTCATTGCCCTTGTTGGCTACACCAATGCGGGAAAATCCACCCTGCTCAATACCCTTACAAAGTCAGAAGTATTAGCAGAAGACAAGCTTTTTGCCACACTGGACCCCAGCTCCCGCCGCCTGCGCTTCCCCAAAGAGCATGAATGCCTGCTTTCAGACACCGTGGGCTTTATCCGCGATTTGCCCAAAGAACTCAAAGAAGCCTTTGCCGCAACATTGGAAGAACTGGAAGCCGCAAGCGCCCTTTTGCATGTGGTAGATGCCTCCCACCCGGAAGCAGAGCGCCAAATGCAAGCCGTAGAATACATTTTAGCAGATATGGACTTGCAGGAAATACCCCGCCTTACCCTTTTTAACAAATGGGAACTTGCGGAACCAGAAACCCGCGGTGCCATGCAGGCCCTTTACCCGCAGGCTATACCCATTTCTGCCAAAACTGGCCAGGGGCTGGAGCGCGTATTAACCCAGGTAGAAGCCTGGCTTTTTGATGATTTTGAAGAAATGCCCATGCCTACAGCTATGGTGCAGTAATTACCTATTCCTAACACGCTATTTTTCCACATACTATTTTTTCCTTGACAAATTTTGCCCTTTTTGGCTATATAAGTCCCATGCGCACACATAATCAAACATCTTTCTCTTCTCAGTGGTGGTGGCTCTGGTAAAACAGGCCGCCTTGTGTCGTATCCAATATTATACAATACACTACAAACGCGGTCAGACCATGACCGCGTTTTTTTTGTTGCGCTATGCATAGTCTGACCCAAACCATCCATAAAGGAAAAGACTATGTTAATGCAAAAAGAAGGTTATTTTGGCAATTATGGCGGCTCCTATGTTCCTGCAGAACTTGCAGCCCCCCTGCACGAACTTGCGCAGGCTTTTGAACGCTACAAAAATGACCCGGATTTTCTGGCAGAGCTTACCTCTTACAACACCCACTACTTAGGCCGCCCCACCCCCGTATACTTTTGCGACCGCCTTACCCAAAAAGCAGGCGGTGCCAAAATATTCCTTAAACGGGAAGATTTAAACCACTTAGGCGCCCACAAAGCCAACAACTGCCTTGGGCAAATATTGCTTGCCAAGCGCATGGGCAAAACCCGCATTATTGCAGAAACTGGCGCTGGCCAGCACGGCGTTGCCTCTGCCGCATGCGCCGCCCTTTTTGGCATGGACTGCACCGTGTTTATGGGCGAAGAAGACATGAGACGCCAAGAGCTCAACGTGTTCCGCATGCGCATGATGGGCGCAGAAGTACGCCCCGCCCTTTCCGGCCAGCGCACCCTCAAAGAAGCCGTGGACGAAGCCCTTATGGAATACGCCACCCATACAGACGCCTTCTACCTTTTAGGTTCTGCCGTTGGCCCCCACCCCTACCCCAGCATGGTGCGCCACTTCCAGTCCATTATCAGCCGCGAAGCCCGCGCCCAAATGCTTGAACAGGAAAACACCCTGCCAGACATTGTTATGGCATGCGTTGGCGGTGGCTCCAACGCCATTGGCATGTTCGCCAACTTCATCCCAGACCCCGCCGTCCAGCTTATAGGCGTAGAACCCGGCGGCACAGGCAGCGGCCTTGGGCAACACGCAGCCGCCCTTACCTACGGCAAACCCGGCACCTTGCACGGCTTTTATTCCTACCTTTTGTGCGACGAAAACGGCGAACCCTCCCCCGTGTACTCCATTTCAGCCGGCCTTGACTACCCCGGCGTCAGCCCAGAACTTGCCCACCTGAAAGACACAGGCCGCGCCTCCTTTGTGACTATTAGCGACCAGGAAGCCGTGGACGCCCTGTACGCCCTTGCACGTACAGAAGGCATTATCCCCGCGCTGGAATCTTCCCACGCACTTGCATACGCCCTGAAAATTGCCCCCACTTTGCCAAAAGAAACCCGCATTCTGGTTTCTTTATCCGGCCGTGGCGACAAAGACATGGCGCAGCTTATGGAGAGAGAATGAAGAGCCACTGGAGGGAAGGGAAACCCCTTTTGTGAACAAAAGGGGTTTCCCTTCCCCCCAGACCCCCCATTCCTTCCTCAAAAAACTTTTTACTCCTCCGCATCTTCAAATAACGGCACAACATACTCTTCAATAAATGCTATTCTGTCCTTTGCATCTGGCATAAAGGAAGATGTAATAGCCACTACCATATTTTTTTGCGTGTTCACATAAAGCGCATTCCCTCCATCCCCCATAGCCGCATAGCTACCCTCCTTTTCATTAATAACCCACCATAAGTAGCCATACATTAAATCGCCCCAACTGCTATGCTGCCTTGTGCTTTCTTCTATCCATTGCGCAGAAACAATTTGCCTGCTGCCCCACAAACCGCCATAGAGATACATCTGCCCCAGCTTCACCATGTCCATAGGCGTAAGAGCAAGCCCCCAGCCTGCCGGGTTTATGCCCTGCGGGTCTGCAACCCAGGCACTTATACTTTTTGCGGTGTAAAAGGCCATTTGCTCTGCTTCGCTGTGCAACTGCATATTTTGTGCAACATGGATACCCAAAGGGGAAAACAGGTTTTCTGCGGCAAAGTCGAACACAGATTTTCCGGTTGCCTGTACTAAAATGCCAGAAAGAATATGCACGCCCACAATGGCAGAATACATAAACTCCCCGCTTTTTTCCTTTCCCCCCAATACATCAAGGGCTGCCAACATCCAGTTTTCGCTTGCAAAGAAGGCTTCGTACGGCTCAACAGCATATTTATACGGCGCTGTCATAGTCAGCATGTCTCTAAGCGTAATAGTGTGTATTATTTTTTCATCTGTACGTGCCTTGTAATGCGGAAAAAAATCCAGCACATTTTTGTCTACGCTTTCAATATACCCTTTATCTATGGCTATTCCCATTAAAATAGAAAAAACACTTTTTGTCACAGAGTATATATGTATTGCGTCATCTGCTGTATACCCATTAAAATACTTTTCATATACAGGCCTGGCATTTTTTTGCACAACAATACCTGCAATATTACTGTAGTCATTGCGTATAATTTCCTCAAAGTGCTTCAAAGTGTTTACATCCATACAAGTATTCTCCTTTATTGTTAGAGTAAAAGTAAGTGCCCAAAAGGCTATATCGATTAGAAAAACTTTGCAATACCTTCTGAGAAATAAATATAAACTTGCCAATAAAACTTGCCTGTGAGAAATTTTCCCCACTGAACAAGGGCAAACTTTTTTGTTTGTCCTTTGCGTACCGAGATGTACTACAGAACGCAAATGTGCATTTCCAGCCCTGGCATTGGTCAGGGCTGGATTTTTTCTTAAAATTGCATTCTTGAGGAATATGCTGTATTTCTTGAAGCACACCAAAGTGGGCGCTTTAGCATACTTATTTTCTTTTTCAAAAGCGCTGCCATTGCTATCAAGAGGTATCCATGCAAGACCACGCACTTATTTACACTCTGCCGCTTAATGTCCGTTATGGAGAAGTTGGGCCAGATGGCTTTGCACAGCTTTCTGCCCTTGCAAACTGGTTACAGGAAGCAGCAGGCCAAAGCGCAGACACTCTTGGCTTTGGCGAACATGAAATGACAAACATGGGCATTGCCTGGATACTCACCCGCATGGTGCTGCGCATACACCGGCTGCCAGAGGCAGGGGAATCTATTTGCGTGCGTACCTGGCCTTCTCACCATGACCATTTGGCCCACCGTGGCTATGAAGTGCAGGATGCAGCCGGTAACATGCTGGTGAGCGGCACAAGCGCCTGGAGCATTATGGAGCTGGCAAACAGGCGCATGGGGGGCTTCCCCCCTGCTTTGCAGGATTTATACCCCACCCAGCCCCCAGTTTGTGAGCCTTTTAGCGCCAGAGTGCTGCCCCGCTTGCAAAATGCGCAATATTCCGCCACCATTTTAGCCAGACGGGACGATGTAGATTTGAATGGCCATGTCAACAATGCCCGCTACCTGCCTTGGCTGCTGGAATGCCTGCCACCTGTTGTATCCAGCCGCGCCCATGCAGACAGCGCCCCGCTGTGCAACCCCATACCGCGCCTTTTGGATGTAAGCTTCAGGGCAGAATGCTTCCCCGGGGATGCGCTTGTCAGCCTTTGCGGCGCACCTGTTGACCAAGACCCCACAACAGCCCCAGAGCAGCGCCTTATCCACGCCTTACGCCGCAATACCCCAGAAGCAGATAAGCAGGAAGACGTTTGCCGCGCCGTAACACATTGGGAAACAATACCTTTCTAATATTTTCAAAAATTTTTCCTTACCTGCATTAAAACTTGTTGACAATAGTTCGATATCGAACTATCAATACACCCATGCACACACTCAGGTTGCGCTACCCTTTGATTGTTCGACATAAAACTATTTTTTCAGGAGTATCATTATGGAAAACGCATTAAACACAATAGCGGAATTTTTCTCCCAAACGCCCATGGTTTTTATTGCTACAACAGCGGGAGATAAACCCAAGGTTCGGGCTTTTCAGTTTCAGTTTGAACAAGACGGCAAGCTGTGGTTTTGCACAGGAAAAAGCAAGGATGTTTATACGCAGATGCAGGCAAACCCTGCCATACAAATTTGCGCTGTTAAGAAAAATATGTCCTGGCTGCGGGTAGACAGCCAGGTAGTTTTTGAGGACAACAAGGCCATTAAGGAGCGTATTCTGGCGGAGCAAGCCTTAATTAAAAGCTTGTATGGCAGTGCAGATAACCCACAATTTGCCACTCTTTACATAGAACATGGGGACTATACTATTGCCGATTTTTCTGGCAATCCCCCCGATAATGGCAGTTTTTAAAGCAAAACCCAAGCATGGTAAAGTACTATGCTTGGGCTATTCCTATCCATATTCATAATTAAAAAGTTTTTTTGGGAAAGGGGTGGGGGTTTGGGGGAGGGGAAAACCTCACCTTTGTGCCAGGATGGCGCAAGCCGCGCAGCGCGAGCAAGGTCGGGCTTTGCCCGCCGAAGCGAGAGCGAGTGCCCCGCAGGACGCGGGGCCGAGCGTCATCTGTGCTGTCACACAAAAAAGGTTTTCCCCTCCCCAAAAAACTTACTCCCCCCCCACAAATTCTATGCCACCCATATAGTGTTGCAGCACCTTGGGTATACGCAGGCCGTTTTCCGTCTGGTAGTTCTCCATCACCGCCACCAGCTCACGGCCAGAAGGCAGGCCGGAGCCATTCAGCGTATGCACAAATTCCGGTTTACCGCCACCTTTGGGGCGAAAGCGGATATTCGCGCGTCGTGCCTGAAAATCTGTGCAGTTTGAGCAAGAGGAAATTTCCCTGTAGGTATTCTGCCCTGGCAGCCACACTTCCAAGTCATACGTTTTTGCAGAAGCAAAACCCATGTCCCCCGTGCAAAGCACAATGGTGCGGTACGGCAATTCCAAGCGCTCCAGCAAAGTTTGGGCAAATGTGCGCATAATTTCTAATTGCTCAAAAGACTTGGAAGGATGCGCAAAATGCACCATTTCTACTTTATTAAACTGGTGCAGACGTATAAGGCCGCGTGTGTCTTTACCGTAAGAGCCTGCCTCGGAACGAAAGCAAGGCGTACCCGCCGTATACAGAATGGGCAGGTCTTCTTCTTCCAAAATTTCGTCCGCGTGTAAATTGGTAAGGGGTACCTCTGCTGTGGGAATAAGGTACTGTTCCCGGCCTTCTATTTTAAACGCATCTTCCGCAAATTTAGGCAACTGCCCTGTGCCCTGCATGGCACTGCTGTTTACCATAAAAGGCGGTGCTATTTCCAAGTGCCCAAACTCGGTAGTCTGTACATGCAGAAAATACTGAAAAAGCGCCCGCTCCAGCCTTGCAGCCCAGCCTTTCAGCACCGAAGAACGCGCGCCAGAGAGCTTGCCAGCCCGTTCAAAATCCAGGCCACCTAAAGCCGCGCCAATATCAAAATGCTCTTTAACGGGGAAAGAAAATGTGGGCACTGTGCCAAAACGGTGTACTTCCACATTGTCCTTCTCATCCTTGCCATACGGCACAGAGGCATCTGGCATGTTGGGTATTGTAAGCATCCAGGCATTTTGCGCGGCAATTAACTCTTCCGCCTCTTTATCCAGCTCCTTTATGCGGGCAGAAAGCTGGCCCAGCTCTTCCACAAGCGCATCCGCATTTTCCCCTTTCTTTTTCATAGCCGCCACTTGCGCGCTTTCCGCGTTGCGTTTGGCTTTTAAGGCTTCTACTTCTGTAAGGGCCGCGCGACGGCGATTGTCCATTTCTGTGAAAATATCCACGCTCAGGTCACTGTTACGCCTGGCAAACGATTCTTGCACAAGCTCCGGCTGCTTCTGGAGTATCTTAAGGTCAAGCATACTGTATTTCCCCATGCTTTGTTGATGTTGTGCTCCTCTTGTACCCCTAAGCCACCTTTTTGCCAAGTGGCGTTGGAAGAGGAAGATGACTGGGGGAAGGGGAAAACCCTTTTTGTGTGACAGCCCAGATGACGCTCGGCCCCGCGTCCTGCGGGGCACTCGCTCTCGCTTCGGCGGGCAAAGCCCGACCTTGCTCGCGCTGCGCGGCTTGCGCCATCCTGGCGCAAAAGAGGGGTTCCCCCGCCTCCCCCAAACCCCCTCCACCCCTTCCCAAAAAACTTTAATTATGGGCATCAATACTCACTACATTATTTCCTCAGTAGCAAGGTATATTGTAAATCTATGCTCGGAGCGGCAAAGAACCCAGTGAGAAGCACCCCCAACGCATTGACAACAAAAACGATAGCAGGCAAAAAAAGGGCACACGTTTAACAAAAGGGCAAAGCCAACACCATGTCCATACCCCGTATAGCCGCCATACATGACCTTTCCGGCCTTGGGAAAACATCCCTCACGGTTGCTATTCCCATACTTTCTACCTTGGGTATACAGGTGTGCCCCTTACCTACAGCCGTGCTTTCCAGCCAGACAACCGGCTTTGATGATTTCACCTTTTTGGATTTAACTGACCAAATGGCCCCCATTTTAGACCACTGGGAACGCCTTGGCCTGAAGCTGGACGCCGTGTATTCCGGATTTTTAGCCCACCCGGAACAAGTGCATCAGGTAAGCCGCTGCATAGACTTTATGCGCAAAAGTCAGGCAGGAAAAAATACGCCGCCACAAAACCTGACAAATCTGGCAGAGCAAAATCTGGCAGGGCAAAGTTTTTCTGCTCACGGTCTTGCGGTTATTGACCCCGTGCTTGGCGATAATGGCACCCTTGACCCCACCATGACCCCGGAAATGGTAGAGGCCATGCGCGGCCTTATACATAAAGCGGATATTATTACCCCAAATTTTACTGAAGCCGCCTTTTTACTGGGCGAAAAACCCCGCGAAAGTCTGGATGCTGAAGGCCTGAAAAACTGGCTGCGCCGCCTTTCTGCATTAGGGCCGCGCGTAGTTGTGATGACAAGTGCCCCCTGCTCCCATAAAGGCAATGTGGCCGTGCTTGCGTACGAAAGAATACCCGCAGCAAATACCTGTTCTGCCAGCGCTCCCGCCAGCCTGCCAAACGACTTGCCAAAAGAGTTACCAGAAGAAAACGGGAAGTTTTGGAAAGTGGAATGCCCCTATATCCCCTGCTTTTACCCGGGCACAGGTGATATTTTTGCCAGTGTACTTACAGGCTGCCTGATGAATGGGGATAATTTGCCTATGGCAGTAGACAGAGCCGTGCAATTTGTCACCCTTGCCATACGCGCCACTTTTGGGCATGGCAGCCCGGAAAGAGAAGGTGTGTTTATAGAGCGTGTGCTGGATACCCTGCGCGCCCCGCTTTCTGCTGGCAGTTACCAAGTGTTTTAACCCATGCAGACAGGCGGAAGGTAACAGCCCGCCGTGCGTTGCGCAGCAAAGTACGGCACGCCATGCACAGCCACATGCAAGGCAAGCCCATACACCCCTTGCGTTTTCTTATTTTATGGCGCAAGCCCAGGCTCTAAAATTTTGCCCTGTGCATAGCGGGGGCGTGGCTTAAAAGCAGGGCTGAAAAGGCTGTCTTCTGCCTTATACAGGCTTGTCTTTATATGGGCTAAATCCAGCAGGCCAGGCAGCAAACGGTCGTTCTGGAAAGAGCGGCCTGTTTCAAAAACAAGATGCCCAAGGCTTTGCCTGTACGCGGGGGACATAGCCAAAAAAAGCGGAACCTCGTAGCAGGAAAGAAAGGGCGAAGAGCCAGAATGCCCAAAGCCTGTGGAATAATCCCCCACTTCTTCCCCGTGGTCTGTTGTGTACATAATAAGCACATCATCCCGCGTTTTGGTAAAATCCACTAAGTGGGCTAAAAGCGTATCCATATAGCGCACAGCCGTATCGTACTGGTTAATGGTGCGCGTATCTGCCTTTGGAAACGCATGTGGTGGCGCGTCGGTAAATTCTGCAAAACCTGCGGGGTAGCGCTCGCTATAGGGCGCATGGACACCCCATGTCTGGATAACAATAAACTTCTTTGGGGCAGGGTCTGCCAGAATTTCTTCTGCTTTTTGCATAAGCAGTTCATCGCGGTCATCAGGGTTTACAGCCGCCGCCTGGAACACCACATCTGCCCGCTTGCCAATAAGATACATCATGTCATTATTGGTGATGTTTTTATCACCAGAAAGCCAGTAGGTTTTAAAGCCCGCTGCGCGGAATATATCGTGCATGGTGGTTTGCTGCGCCGCGCCATCTAGTGTGGAAAAAGTGCCAATGTGGGGTATGGAAATCCATGTGGCCGGGCCGGCAGTCAGCACATCCGTATACACAAGCAAGTCTTCCTGCTCCAGCAATGGCGTTGTTTTGCGCGGGTAGCCGTAAAGGGATAAATGCCTTTTATTTGTGGATTCGCTGATAACAAGAAACACAGTCAGGGGGCCTTGGTACTCACATGTTATGTCCTGCGCGGTAAAGACATCCAGCGTATTCAAATTAAGCGCATAGGGGATATAGGAAATAATTTTAAAGTAATAAAGATTGCGGAAGTTTTTTTCCACATGGGTAAAGTGCGGGCCATCTGCAAAAGACGTGTACAGGGTTTTATCTGGCGCAAAAAAGAAAAACATCAGGCAGCAACAGGTGCCTAAAAGAGCAAGGGTAAATTTTGCAGGGGGATAAAATTCCTGCTTAGTGGCGTATATGCGCCTGTATACAAACACATACAGCAGTATTTGCCCCACACAAAGCGCCACAAGCTGCCAGGAAAAAAAGGCCGTCATAAAGCCTACGGTTTCTGGCCCTGTGCTAAAAAGCATGGCGTATATGCTGGTGGTATCTATGGGGCTTTGGAATAAAAAGACATTGGCTGTGCCAAGCAAAGCAAAAACTCCGCTGAGCAGGCCAAAAAACAGGCAAAATATTTTTTTCCGCGGGCCTAATGCAAACGCAACACCTGCCAGGGCAACTGTGGGAATAAAGGAAGCCCACAGCCAGCCCATAAGCGGATAATCCGGTACAAAGCAGGCAACAAGCGCATGGTAACAAATGGAAAAACCAAAAAGAAATACAAAATCAAGAAGAAAAAAAATCATACACTACAGACTATTTTGCAAAAAATTCTGCTGGGAGAAGAGGGTGGCAGATCAGATTTTTCCAAACGCACTGGGCCGTGAGGGGGTGTTTTTTCCTTTAAACGCGGGGTTATTAGGGTCTGTCCACATGGAAAGCAGTTTTCCCATATCTGCGGTAAGGGCCGTTATTACAGCGGCAACAGGGTCATAGGGCATACGGGTTTTCACTTCTACAAGCAAAAAGTCGCGGGTGGTTTCATAGGGCAAAACACCTGCATGGGCCATAGACCAAAGAAGATTCCCAGTGAGCACGTCGTACACTTCCATTTGCAGGGAAATACGGGTATCACCTACAGTGCCGCCATCCAGATAATAGGTGATATAGCCCCCGACAAGAAACTGCGCGCCTTTTGCACGGGCAAAATTAAGGGCGGTTTCTACAGTATACGGGGGGCGCATATCGGGCATTTCCAGCACAGAAAAAGCGCCACTGGCCAAAAGCTGCTGCCAGATAATGCGGGAAACACCAAGGGAAACCCGTGTAGCATCGTTCATGGGCTGGGTAAGGCCAAAAGGCATAAGCAGGGCTGTTGGGGGCGCTTCTAAATTCACATTGGGGTGAACACTTACTACAATTTCCCCGCGCTGCACTTTGTTATTCACAAATATGGTGGCATCGCCTGCAAGGTCAAAGCGCACACGGTCTGTAGGCACCGAGCAGGCAGAAAAGAACAACAGCGCACATAACACCCCAATATTTTTCAAGCATTTTGCCATACGCGCACCCTGATAATAAAAAGTTTTTTGGGGAAAGGGGTGGGGGTTTGGGGGAGGGGGAAACCCCTTTGTTTCAACAAAGGGGTTTCCCCCTCCCCCAACATCTCTCCCCTATCTTTCTCTAACCGCCCATGACACTGGACATCATAGTCGTAAGTTGCAGGCTAAGGGCAAGCCCCAAAAGGAATATAGGCAACAGGGCCAAGACGACTTTGCCCCATTCTAAATTAAAGGCGTATTTGCAGCCCACAAATGTGCAGGCAATAAACCAAAGGCTGGCAATCATTGGCCCAACAAGGGGCACTATGCAAAACACAGAAGGCGCGGCGCTGTAGGCAATAACGCGCAATACAACAGTAAAGTCCACGCGCACGGTTGCGGTTACAGGCTGGGTCATGCGCAGCATAAGGTAGAACAGCCCTGCCATAAGGTATAATTGGAAGAGCAGGGAAAAGGGGCTTACAATAAGCGTCATGGGCAAGCTAAGGCTGTTCATGGCGCTTGTAAGGGTAGCCTGAAGCTGCGGGTCAGTGGCGGCATTGCTGAGGGCCTGCAGATTGCTTATGTACCAAAAGCGCATCACCACAACTTGGAAAATACCCAGAATAAGGTAAAACGCTATAGGCCGAACCTGGGAAAGGCCTTTGCCTATGCGGCTGAAGAAGTCTGCCGGGTGAAACATAACCTGCAATATGGTTTGAAAAAATGCCTGAGGCATTTGCTGAGGAGCAGCGCGCTCCCACGGGACATTGCCCACTTCTGCTTCCAGATGACGGGTGGCAGACTGGAAAAACTCCTCATCAAAGCTGGTGGGCTGCTGGGTATTTTGGGCAGCATGTTGGTGGGCAGGGGTGGGGTCTTCCAAAAGTTCGCGTTCTGGGGTGGGGGGTATACGGGCACCTTGTGGCAGGGGGTCATCCCCTTCCTGCACAGTGGGGGTTTTGTAGACATTGGGGTCATAGATGGGGGCAGTATTTTCGTTTTCCGCAGCCTGGGCTGAGCCGGAAGCAGACCCAGAAGCAGATGGGCTGAGGGGATCAGAAGCATCTGCCTGCTCAGTATAGGGCGCATTTGCCTGATTTTCGTGCGGGTGCAGGGGCATACCCTCTGCATCGCGAAAAGGGAAGCGCACACCGCATTTTGGGCATGTGGCCTTGGTGGCGGTGGCTGGCACGGCGTTTTCGTCTATTTCACGGGTGAAGTGACATTCTGGGCAAGTGAGTTGCATAAAAACCTCAAAGACTCAGATAAGGATAGGGTGTATCCAGGTAGTTTTGTACATAATCCCGCACACCGTCTTCCAGCCTGGTAAAGGCAACGGGGCAATGGGCCTTTTGCAGCCAGCCCATATCTGCCTGGGTGAAATACTGGTATTTACCCAAAAGGGATTCCGGCATGGGGATATATTCAATATTGGGGGTGCGGCCAAGGGCGGCAAAAGTGGCAAGGGCCAGGTCTTTAAAGGTGCGGGCTTTGCCTGTACCCACATTCATAAGGCCATTTACAGCGGGGTTTTCTAAAAGCCAAAGAATAAGGTTTACGCAGTCTTTTACATACACAAAGTCGCGTAATTGGCCGCCGTCTTCATAGTCTGGCCTGTCAGAGGCAAAAAGCCGTACGCGCCCTTCTGTAAGAATTTGGGGCACTGCTTTGCATACTACGCTTTGCATGGTGCCTTTGTGGTATTCATTGGGGCCATATACGTTAAAGAATTTCAGGCTGGCAATTTGCCCTAAAAGGCCCATTCTGTGCGCCCATTTATCAAAAAGGTGCTTGGAATAGCCATACATGTTAAGGGGGCGCAGTTTGGGCAGCATGGCAACAGAGTCTGAAAAGCCAAGGGCGCCATCGCCATAGGTGGCGGCGCTGGAGGCCTGTATATAGCGGCAGCCTTTATTCAGGGCAGCTTCGCACAATACCTGGCTGTAGGCCAGGTTATTATTCATAAGAAAGTCGGCGTCTTTTTCTGTGGTGGAAGAACACGCCCCAAGATGCACAATGGCGGTGGTATCCGCTGGCAGGCCTTGCTCCAAAATGCGGCCCATAAAGGCTTCTCTCTGGATATAGGCGCGGTAAGATAATGGCACAAGATTTTTCCATTTTTCTGTGCTGGCTAAATTATCCACCACAAGAATATCGTCTGTGCCTTTGGTGTTAAGCGCCCATACAAGCGCACTGCCAAGAAAACCCGCTCCACCTGTGACAATAATCATATTTTTCTCACTTAAACAAGGTTGCGGTTTATGTGCCTGAGTGTGATGCCCTGGGGTGTATGGGCTACTTCCAAATCATACATCACAAGGGTATCCAGCAAGGGGCGACCAAGTAAAAAGTTCAGTTCTTCTTCTGGCACGGCCTTTTTTTCTAACAGTAATTCCCTGTAGGCTTTATCAAAGGCCAAAATTTCCAAAAACTCCTGCCTGGCTGCCGGTTCTGTATCCAATTTTTCCGCAAGGGAAGTGAGCTTTTCATAGGCGCAGGTTTCTTCATGCGCGGCAATAAGCTCTGCATACCAAGCTGGGGCTTTGGCAAGGCGAATGCAGGTGGCCCTGTCCAGCCTGTCTTCTGCACCAAGAGCCAGTAGTTCTTCTGGCTTTTCGCAAAAAAAGGCGCGGCATTCTGCCGGGTGTTTGCCATGCAGGGCGCAAACAGTATGGGGTTTACCTTCCTGAAAAAAGCGGCAAATCCAGTTATAGGGGTCTAAAGAAGGTAAGGGGGCAATTTTGACAATTTCTTCCGGCAGGGGAGCTATACCGCCTTTTTGCTGATCGCGCACAAGCTCGCCTGCACGGTAGGTGCATAAATCTGCAAGAGTAAGGCGGCCTTCTTCAAACAAAAAAACATCTTTTTGATGCAGAGCCGGGCCGCCTTTGCGGCAGCATGTGCCACAACGGGTACAGGAAGTTTTGGGCATATCAACCTATCATACTTTCAAACGGTTTATGCGCACGGTGCGCCATTGTTTATGTGTTTCTAACATATTTTTTTCCTGCTGGAGTATATAAATCTCCTGCGGGAAAAAAATATTTTTTTCTATATTTTCCGCTTCTCTGCAGGCGCGGATGGCTTTTGTGCAAAGCTCTTGCAGGGTTGTAAGCTGCTCAAGCTCTGCATGCAGCTCAGTCAAGCTCTGCGGGAGGGGGCGGTTCAGGAAGGTCTGTGTAGACTCCCTCTGCGATAAAGCGTCTGCGGCGATTGGCGGCAGGCTTGGGATCTGGTTTTGATTGCTCATGGGCATAGGATTCCATAAGGGTCTTGGTGTCTACCTGGGGCAGCTTGTTATACACAATCCAAAAATTGGGGAAAAGGGCAGACATGCTTTCCGGATTAGCCAGGCGAATATTGGGCCGCATAAAGGCAAGCAAGGCAAAAGCCATTGTCCAGTAAGGGGAAGGGCTTATCCAAGGGGCCAGAGGGCCTTTACGGTCCTTAATGGGCACAAGGTAAAGGGTGCCTGGCTCTTCTTCCAAACCGGAATAGGGCAGGAAGCTATAAAGTATCATGGGGTCAATGCCACCTTCGGGGGGTGCAGGCAAACGCACTTTTTCCCCGGCAAGTGCAGACTTAATGGTGGCCACAACAGCTAATGGGTATAAATTGTCATTGGAAATAGTGTTGCTTTTGTGTGTGCCAGAGGTGCGCGGCGGCTTTTCTTGGGCCCCTTTTTCTTCCCGGCACTGGACGCCTTTTTCTGTTTTTTCAAAAACAGCATCAGCCTGGAACCACAAAAGCTGGGCTTCAAGGGCATCTTCTTCAGGGTTAAAAAGATCCTGCCACACGCCTTCCAGCTCCAGCACACCACCAGCCAGAGTAGGCATAAACAGCAAATAGGCGGCTACTTCCGTATCTATAGGCAACACAAGGTCATTGGATAAAACCGGGCGTCCTTGCTGTATGCACACCCAAAGGCCATCTTCTGTTTCTGTTTTGACAAGCGGGATTTGCCGTACTTCCAAATATTGTATGCTGCTTAAAACCCGCGGATTTAATATGTGTTGCGGGAAAAAAAGCTCAACAGGTTTTTCCCAGAAAGGTGCGGCAAGGCATAAAGCTGTGATAAAAGAAACAGGCAAATCTTCTGGAAGTTCCACTTTTTCTGGCAACATACCCGCGCATTCTAAACGCACAGGCAGGCCATCGCCACTGGGGATAACATGGGTCAGGCGCGCGTTCATTTTAGGCAAAAAGTGCTTAAGCGGGGTCAGGTTACAGGTGCGCAAGCCACTTTCGCCCGTTATTTTAATTCTGTTGGGTGTGCCAAGGGAAAAAGCCAGTACCATACAAAGATTAAAGTAATCATCCCCCACATGGACAACTTTATCCATGTTGCCCAGAAAGCCTTTGCCTTCACGGTTGGTGATATGGCCAGATTCTTCCCACCAGAGTTGCCCGCCAAGCTGGTTAAGCACTTTCACGGCTTCTATGATAGCATCAGAAAGGGGCACATGGGAGATATCCAGCGCCTGCCCGCTTGCAGCGGCAAGAGCCATATGCAGCCTTGCAATATGGCAGGAGCGCGGCCCAGGTATGTGAACATCCAAGGCTTTTTTAGGCGGTGACAGATTAAAAAAACGTGGGGTTATCTCAGTTTCTGAGTCCACGCTTGCAAATGGCTGCATCCCCTGCACAATATGGAACATTTCCCTGGCAACGCGCGTATCTTTGGTGATGCGTGCTGCACCTTCTAACCAAGCCAGACGCATGGCTTTTTCATCATCCGCACTTAGGCGGTCCCCATTTGTCATTTTGGCTAAAAGCCTGCCACGGCGCGCTAAAAGACGGAAAAGCTCCGCATCCAGCGCTAAAATATTCTTCAAATCATACGACGATACACTGCTTTCTCTCTTGGCCATTGCCCACCTGCTTACATAAAATAAAGTTCCTTCTAACCTTTTTCCTAATTTTCTGCAAGTGACAGCTTAAAGCCAATTCTTTGAAAACCTAAAGCAGGAAGGTTAATTATGCGTAGCAGCCCAGACAGCGTGTTCCAGATTGATAGATTTTGGCAAATGGGTAATAGAGTGGAGAATGGAAATAGTGCGGTGTATTTCTAAATCTACTTTTCGCGGTTCCCGCAGTGCCTGCCCGTTTTCATTAAAAAGGGTAACCACTGTTGGCCGCACGGGTGAAGTTTTGCCGCGCTCTATAACAATAGCCAGATAATGGTTGGAAAGTTCCACCAAATTACCCACAGGGTAAATACCCATTGCGTCTATAAACATTTCCAGAAGGCCGGGAGAAAATGTTGTGCCACGGTCTTTATACATAATAGCCAGGGCTTTTTCAGGCGGATACGCTTTTTTATAGCAGCGCTCGCTTGTCAGAGCATCGTAAATATCTGCCACTGTAAGCACTTGCCCAACAAGGCTTATTTCATTTTCTTTTTTTCCATACGGGTAGCCTGTGCCATTAAAGCGTTCATGGTGTTCTACAACGCCTGTGCGCACTACATCTGGCACATCGCGCACAGTTTCTAAGTAACTGCCCCCGCGCACCACATGCGATTGCATAATTTGCATACCATCATCATCCAGGCGGCCTTTAAAATTCAGCACCTGTTGGGGGATAAGCATTTTCCCAATATCGTGCAAAAAGCCCGCAAAGGCCAGATCATGCAAAGATTCCGGGGTTACCTGTATGCGGCGGCCAAGCACAGTTGCGTAAATAGATACATTTACGCAATGCGAAAACGTGTATTCATCCGCCTTTTTAAGGCGCGCCATACTTAAAAGCGCATCTTGGTTACGCAAAATACTGTCTACCGTACCACGCAAAGTAAGGGCAATTTCCCGTATGGAATCTGCAGACATGCCTTCTTTTACAGCAAGGCGTAATTTGTGGGAAACACGCGCCACATGGGTATGCACAGCCTTGGCGGTATTTATTTCCTCTTCATACGGTACAATATTTTCAATAGTAAAAGGCTCTTGCGGGTCAAGAGAAGCGCCTGTTTTCAGTTCAATATCTGCCAGATTTTCCCGCAGCTTTATTGGCGCGTGCTCAATGTTTTGGGCGCGCAATTGGGAAACCATATCCAAAATCTGGCTATGGAGAGAGTCTTCCTGCGGAGCCTGGTTTGGGGCAGACTGGCTTTTAATCATACTCGCTTCTTTTTATACAAAGCAAAACACAAGGGCCAAAAAAACAGTGCCACTATTTGGCAGAAAGGCTGGCTTCCCACACGGCGGTTTCCAAGTCTACTTCCTTTGGCAAGGAGGAAACAGAATGGGTGATAGTGATATTGCGGTGTACCTGCAGGTTTATGCGCTGGGGTTTAGCCAGCACTTGCCCCAAGGGGTTAATAAGCGTCACCACACATGGACGCAAGGGGGATTCCAGACCACGTTCTGAAACAATAGCCAAATAATCATTGGAAAGACGTACCAGGTTGCCCACTGGGTATACGCCCATTGCGTCAATAAACATTTCTAAAAGCCCGGGGGAGAATGTTTCCCCGCGGTCTTTATACATAATAGCTAGGGCTTTTTCCGGGGGAAAGGCCTTTTTATAGCAGCGCTCGCTTGTTAGGGCATCATAAATATCTGCCACTGCCAAAACCTGGCCTACCAGACTTATTTCATTCTGGCGCTTCCCATACGGATACCCCGTGCCATTATAACGCTCATGGTGTTCAATAACCCCTGTGCGCACAACAGCAGGCACATGGGGGTTATTTTCCAGATAATGGCCGCCACGCTCTACATGCGATTGCATTATCTGCATGCCGTCTGCATCCAGGGGGCCTTTAAAGTTCAGAATTTGCTGGGGTATAAGCATTTTGCCAATATCATGCAAAAAACCCGCAAGCGCCAATTCCTGGAGGGAGCTTTCCTTCACCCGTATGCGCCTGCCAAGCACAACCGCGTAAATGGAAACATTCACACAGTGCGAAAATGTGTATTCATCTGTGTTGCGCAGGCGGGCCATGCCAAGCAGAGCGTCCTGGTTGCGGGTAATACTGGCCACTGTGCCGTTAAGGGCACTCTGCATTTCCTGCACAGTCTCTGCATCAATACCTTCTTTTACTGTGCGGCGCAACCTATACGAAATATCCAATACATGCTGGTGTACTTCTTTGGCAACATGCTGCTCTTCTTTATAGGGAGATTTATTCTCTATTTCAAAGGGTACAGAAGGATCTAGTAATGCACCTTGCTCCAGCTCAATATCTGG
Organism: uncultured Desulfovibrionaceae bacterium; assembly: GCA_964589455.1. GTDB lineage: Bacteria > Desulfobacterota > Desulfovibrionia > Desulfovibrionales > Desulfovibrionaceae > CAZPTC01. The sequence continues at coordinate 18,792 of CAZPTC010000006.1, forward strand.
CTCAGGCTCAACTATTTCTTCCACATGTGTATAAAGAAGCTCCTCTTCTTCATCTTCCAGCGCAGCACCAAGAGTAATGTCTGAAATATCGGTTTCTTCTGGTAATGCAACAGAAGTGGCGGACTCTTCCTGGGCTTTGGAAAGCCCAAGGTCAATGTATGCATGGGTATACCCCTGCTTTTTCAACTTGGCAGGTTCCCTGGGATCCATAATATAGCCTTCCACTGAAAACAGCGGGGGCATTTGTGGAGCGCTGGGCTGGGTATCAACTACATACATTCCTTGCTTCAGATCAGTTATTTTTACAATTTTGATGCTTGACATGGGGTTCTCGTGGTCAATTTTGCATGCAGTTTAATCAGTTATATGCTCTATAACAAAAAAAGAAGTAGGGACAAAAGGGAAAAATATGGAATAATAGCGCTGGTGAAGGTGCATGAGCTAAAAATATGTTGATCAATTGCGTATAGTATACATACTTACACCCTTTTTGTGAAGAGGAAAAACACAGGGAATACCATAAAGGTTAGGGCGACATGGAAAAAAAATTTGCTTGCTATTAGCAGGAAGTTTTTGTATGTAAGAAAGCGCGCTTGTGCATTCTGGTGCGTTATTTTTTTTCGCCGCATGCCTGCTTGTAGTGTGCAGGCTGCTTCATGGTTTTTTTATTTGAATTGTTATCTTTTGTTTGGGGCAGATGTCCCCAGAGCCCCAAGGAGAAAATATGGCTGTTAAAATTCGCTTGACCCGTTCCGGCGCCAAGAAACATCCTTTTTACCGCGTAGTTGCCACCAACTGCGATGCCCGCCGCGATGGCCGTCCGCTGGACTTTTTGGGCTACTACAACCCCAATGTTAATCCTGCTGAAGTAAAGCTGGATATGGAAAAAGTGCAAAAATGGATTTCTGCGGGCGCAAAACCCACGGATACCGTTAATTCCCTTATTGCCAAGCTTAAGGGCTAATTCCCCTTTGCTTTTGATATTTTTTAAGCCGCTTCTGCAAAGCAGAAGCGGCTTTTAGTGCTTAGTGAGTATAAAGCCCGCTGGGCTTTTTTTATTTAATACAGCACAAAAAAATAAGCATCTTGCCCTTTAAAAAAAATAACGCTAATACATACACGCCTCCTTAAAACAGCGCGAAGTTAAGCCCCGCAGAAAGGAGGAAATACTTGTTAAAAAGTATTATTCGCGCCGCTATTGTGGCGATTATTATCCTCGTATGTATGCTGCTGAAAAGCGCAAGCATTAGGTAATGGTCGACCCCGGTAGTGGAAGCCTACCGGGGTCCATTTCTTTAAAACACTCAACACGTTTTAAGGAGGTGGGGCATCGCGCGGGGGTCAGGGTGTTAACGCACCTTGGCCCTTCTGCCTTCAACCTCGTTTTTAAAGAATAGGGTGCTTCTTAAAGTATGTCAAGTATAACAGTTTGTTCTTAAAAGAAGGCGTACCTATTCTTAATTCTACCCTAAATACTGGGCAATCATAGAATCGTATGCAGATGTAAGAGAAAATGTAAGCCCAGCCATTTTACGACGAAATTCCAATGGAACAGCCATAGAATTGGCCTCTAAAAGCGCCATAGTTTCTTCATAGGCATTAGGTGTGGGCAGCACAAGTATGCTATGGAAGTTTTTGGCAGAAGCGCGCAAAAGGCAGGGGCCACCAATATCAATTTCCTCTATCATGTCCCGCAGGGGCAATTTTTTTTGCAGGGCGGCGTTAAAGTCGTAAAGGTTCACCACCACAAGGTCAAAGGGGACAATAGTATGCTCCGCAAGGGTGGCAAGATGCGCGGGTTTGTCTTTATCTGCCAGTATACCGCCATGTATGCGCGGGTGCAGGGTTTTAACGCGGCCTTCTAAAATTTCCGGAAAACCCGTGACATCGCTTACCTGGGTAACAGGCAAACCTGCTTCCTGAAGGTGCTTAAAGGTGCCACCTGTAGAAACAAGGCTTACGCCGTGCTGGTGCAGGAAGGAGGCAAAGGGGGCCAGCTTGTCTTTGTGGGTTACGCTGATCAGGGCGCGCTTTATGGGGAGCAATTCCATAGTGTCCTCGTAGTTACAGGTTGCGTACATGTTGGTTACAGATGAAAAATCCGCTGCTGCGTTATATTGCAGGCAGTGCGGGGCTTATTCGTGCTCCCCTTCCAGGCAATAGCCCAGCTTTGTAAAATCTGCGGCTATCATATCCGCAATAGTGGGGGCGTATTGGGAAGAAGCAGGAGCCGCATGGCCTCCGCCTTCCAAAATAAGAAGCTGCTTTTGCGGTGCCTGTATTTCTGCCAGCATTTTTTCCATAAGCTCTGGCGGGAAAAGGCCATCGTTTTGTGCCACAATAACTGTATAGGGGCATGTGATATTGCCGGGTATGGTTGCTGCGGAAAGGTCTGTGGTGAAAAGGCTGTCTACAAAATGGGCAGGGTAAGAAGCACGCAACTGGGCCATAGCCCCTGGGATATCGTCAAAAATATCTTTAGGAGCACCTGCCAAAGAGCGGCTAAATTCCAGATAAAACGGCATAAAAACGGGGAATCTGGGAAACTGCTCTGCAAGGGCGTGCACTTTTTCCAAAATAACATCGCGGTAAGAGACAAAGTCTTTAAAACGGGTCACTGTTGGGGCATCTGGGTGCTGGGGAAGCAGAGTGCCAAGGGAATACGCAGCAGCCAGGTTTTTACTTTGCAGGGTGTGCGCCAACGTGCAAATGCCGCCCTGGCTGTGCCCGGAAACAACAAAGGGGCTGTTGTAACGCTCCCGCAGCCATACCTCTGCATCCAGACCATTGCGGAGAATGTCATTAAAGGTAAATTCTTTCTTGTCTGGGCTTTTACCATGCCCAATGGGGTGCAGACCTGCAACTGTAAAACCCCTTGTCCACAAGGCTTCCAGCAAATTTTGGTGCAGCAGGGGGGAGGCCATAGTGCTGGGATAAAAAAGGATAACAGGTGCGGCATCTCCATTACGCAAAGGCTTGCGCACCCAAAGCGAAAGGACTATATGCTCGCCACCGGAAACAACTGTGGCTTCCCGGTATGCAGGGTGAAGAATTTCAGACATACATATTCCTTTTTTTCCGTAACATTATTTTGTTCCCAAATACGCTTCCTGTATGCTTTTATTTTCTAAAAGGGCTGTGGCGCTGTCTTCCATTACAATATGCCCCATTTCCATTACATAGCCACGGGTGGCTATTTTTAGGGCAGCGCGGGCATTTTGCTCTACAATAAGCACGGTTACGCCACTTTGGTTTACTTTTTTGACTGTTTCAAAAATAGCTTTTACCAAAAGAGGCGCAAGACCAAGTGACGGTTCATCCAGCAAAAGCAGTTTTGGCTGCGCCATAAGCGCGCGCCCAATAGCCAGCATTTGCTGCTCCCCGCCAGATAATGTACCCGCAAGCTGCTCCTTACGCTCATAAAGCCGCGGGAAAAGCTCAAAAATCCAGTCCCTCGTTTTGCGTATACGCGCGTCATCGCGTACTGTGAATGCGCCTAAATTCAAATTTTCCATAACCGTAAGCGTGCCGAAAATGCGGCGGCCTTCCGGTGACTGCGCAAGCCCGTGGCTGACAATTTCATAACTTGGCAGGGTATGCAGCGCTTCCCCACAAAGTTTTACACTGCCCCCAAGCACCGTGGCAAGGCCACTTATAGCCTGCAAAGTTGTGGTTTTTCCAGCGCCGTTTGCGCCTAAAATAGAAACAATTTCGCCTTCTTCCACATGCAGGTTAATACTGTGCACAACTTCTATGGCCCCATAGCCTGCGCGTAAATTCTCTATTTCAAGGAACACAGGCTACTCCTCCTGCCCAAGATAGGCTTCTATGACCCTGGGGTTTTTCTGTATTTCAGCGGGTGTTCCTTCTGCTATCATAGCGCCGTACTCCAGCACAATAAGCTTTTCGCAAACCTGCATAACAAGCCCCATATCGTGCTCAATAAGCATAACGGTTATGCCGCGCGCGCGTATGGCGCGTATAAGGCGTACAAGCACTTCTGTTTCCGGCTGGTTCATACTGCCTGCCGGTTCATCTAAAATAATAAGCTTGGGGTCAGATGCCAGAGCGCGCGCCATTTCCAAAAGGCGCTGGTTTCCATACGAAAGCGCACTGGCGCGCTGGCTGTGCTCATCCGCAAGGCCCACAAAATCCAGCTCGTCCATGCAGCGGGCAATAGCCGCCCGCTCTTCCCTGCGCTCTGCAGGTGTGCGGAACATAGAAGAAAGCATGCCAGCCCCCATGCGGCAATGCCTGCCTGCCAGCGCATTTTCTATAACAGAAAGCTGGGGGAAAAGCCGTATGGATTGGAATGTGCGCGCAACGCCTAATTGCACAATTTGGTGCGGCTTTTTGCCCACTAAGGACGTTGCCCCAAACATGATAGAACCGGCATTGGGCGTGTAATTACCGGTGATAAGATTAAACACCGTGGTCTTACCCGCGCCATTAGGGCCAATAATGCCCACAATGCTGCCTTCTCCCACGTTAAATGTCACATCATTGACCGCAACAAGGCCGCCAAAAGTTTTGGTCACACCATCCAGAGAAAGCAATGGCTCAGTTACCGGCATGGGCTTCCTCCTTCTGCGTTTCCTCTTTGCCACTGGCCTTTTCTGCAAAATAGCGCTTTACGGCCTTTGCGTAAGAACGTGGCTTGGGTGGCAAAAGACCCTGGGGCCGTAAAATCATCATCACCATAAGCGCCAAGCCAAAAAAAAGCATACGGCTGCTGGCTAAATCTCTGAAAATTTCTGGCAAACCAAAAACCAAAAAAGCCCCCAGTATAACCCCGGCATAGCTGCCCCCGCCCAAAATTACCGCGGCAAAAAGCAGCACAGAATCCCAAAAAGTGAAAGACCCTGGCGAAATAATAGTCATTTTAGCCGCAAAAAGCGTGCCTGCCATGCCTGCCCAAAATGCCCCAAGCGCAAAAGCCATAAGTTTATAATGCGCCACATTAATGCCACAGCCTTCTGCCGCCACATCGTCTTCTCTTATACAGGAGAGCGCCCTGCCAAAGCGGGACGTATGCAACCAGTAAAAAAGCAGCACTGTCAGGCCTACCATGCCCCAGACCAGATAATAAAAATCTATGCCCTTCTTTATCTTGTACCCAAATATTTCCGGCCTGCCTATGCCAAAAATGCCATTGGCCCCACCTGTAAGGCCGCCTACATCATTCATAAGCGCTATGCGTACAATTTCTACAATGCCTATGGTCACCACAAGCAGGTAATCGCCCCGTAAATGGATAATGGGCCGCGCCACAACGAGTGCAAAAAGAGCCGCCAGTAAGCCGGATACTGGCAATAACCACAAAATAGGCACGCCGTACTGGGTGTTCAATATAGCGGTTACATACGCCCCAATAGCGTAAAAAGCCGCATGACCCATATTAAAAATGCCTGCCTGCCCTAAAATAATATTAAGAGACAAACACAGCATAGTGCCAAGGCCAATGCTAACCGCCACATCTATCCAGTAGGTGTTTAACCCCTGGGGCAAAATAAGCATGGCCAGCACAAAGACTGCTGTTAAAAGACGGGCTTTGTGGGGGGGGGGGGGGGGGCGAGGGGTTGTGCGAGACTAGGGTGGACGGACGCGACCGCCCCACACCACAAAACCAAAAACAAAC
>CAZPTC010000007.1:0-23965 GCA_964589455.1 uncultured Desulfovibrionaceae bacterium
GCTGGGGGCTCCTCGCCCCCAGACCCCCCGGCAGGGGCAAGCGCCCCTGCACCGGCTATGAGGGAAAAACCTCCTCCAAAGAATTCTTCCCCAATTCCCACGCTTGACTTTTATTGAAAAGAAGTTTTCACTACAGCCCATGGCATTTTACGCATTACTTCTGTTGGGGGCTTTAGGGCTTTTTTTAGGCCATGCCAACCCTTTTCTACACATACCCCTTGTGGTTTTGTGTTATCCCTTTGTGCTGTGTGTGCTTGCCATGCGCGCCAAACGGCCCTTTTTTCACGGTATGTGGATGGGCACCTTAGGGGCATCTGCTGCTCTCTATTGGGTTGCCCTGCCAGTACATAATTTTGGAGGCCTGCCTTGGGTTTTGGCTGTACCATGCGTTATTGTGCTTGGCATGTATATTGGCCTTTGGGGCGGAGCATTTGCCTCCTTATTGACCAGGCTGAAAGTATTACCACCGTGGCTTTTATGCGCGGCTGCCGGGCTTTTATGGTATACGCTGGAATGGGTGCGCGGCTGGCTTTTTACAGGCTTTCCCTGGCTTTCTTTATCCAGCGCATTTGCGCCCTGGCCAGAATTTATACAAGGTGCCAGCGCCCTTGGCATGTATGGTCTTTCTGGCCTGTATGCAACCATTGCATGCTTTTTTGCGCTTGCCATGACAACAAGAACCAAAAAACCCTTTTGGGTGGGCCTTATTTGTCTGGCGCTTTTATACGCTGCCGGGTATGACAGAGTCCTTGGCACAGCTTCCTTTCCACAAGTTATCCCCACCGCAGAAAAAGAAAGGCAGACCGTTTTGCCATCTGCCCTCACACCTTCGCCCTTTAAAATGGGCGCATTAGGGCAAAATGTGGGAGATATGGGGGACGGCACAGGGCATACAAACCCGCAAAATATCCCACAGGATGCTTTTTCGCTTGTACTCATACAGGGCAATATCCCGCAGAATATAAAATGGGAACCCAAATACCAACTTTCTACATTACAAAAGTACGCAGAACTGAGTAAAAATGCCGTGGCAGAGCTGGGAAGTCAGGGTATTGGCACAGACCTTGTTATATGGCCGGAAACAGCCATGCCTTTCCATTACCAGGCACAAGAAGTATACGCGCCAGCTTTACGCAATTTTGTAAAAGAGCAAAATGTTGCCCTGCTTTTTGGCGGCCCGGGCTTTAAGCGCCAAGGCCAAAATGTGGACTTGTTTAACAGGGCATTTTTTATTGAAAGAAATGGGGCAGATAAAGGCTATTACGATAAAGAGCATTTAGTGCCTTTTGGCGAATACGTACCACCATTTTTAGACTTTAAGTTTTTAGAGGGCATTTTGCAGGGTATTGGCGGGTTTAAGCCAGGTACTGAACAAAGCCCTTTTTTATTGGAATTACCGGGGCAGCCCTCCCCACGCAATGCGCTGCTTGGTATGCTTATCTGCTACGAGGCTATATTCCCTGAGCTTGCACGGGCACGGGTAGCGCATGGAGCAACTGTGCTTATCAACATCAGCAATGATGCGTGGTATGGCACATCTTCTGCACCGCGCCAGCACTTGCATCTTTCCCTTATACGGGCGGTGGAACAGGGCCGTTTTATGGCCAGAGCCACCAATACCGGCTACAGTGTTTTTATTGACCCAGTGGGCAGAACAAGTGGCGAAACGGCGCTTTTTGTGGATACCACAACCCATGCATGGGTGCTTGCCAAAAATGGGCATACCCTGTATTTTTATCTTCACCCGTACCTGCCTGTGGCGGCGCTTATATTACTGGCACTGCTGGGTATTGTGGCATTGCGGCGCACACCGCATCATTAAAAGAGCAAAAGAGTAAGGAAACAGCATGTTCCATATACCGGATTTAAAGGCCAGGGCTAATGCCCTTCTTGAACAATATAACGCATTATGGGGGCGGCTTTGACTTGGCAGGAGCCAAAGAAACACTGGCGCGCTTAGAAAAAGAGCTTTCTGCGCCTGGCGCATGGGATAAGCCGGAAAGCCTGACGCCGCTTTTAAAAGAAAAAAGCCGCTTAGAGGCAGAAATTAACCGCAATATGGCGCTGGCAAAAGCGCATGAAGATGTAAAAGAATGGCTTTTTATGGCAGAAGACGGGGAAGAAGAAGCCCTTGCTGCCTTGGATGCTGCCCTTTGCACACTGAAAGATAAGCTGGATAATCTGGAAATGTCCATGTTATTGTCAAAAGAAGAAGACCACATGGACGCTATTTTGGAAATTCACCCAGGCGCAGGTGGCACAGAAGCCCAGGACTGGGCAGAAATGCTGGAGCGCATGTATAACCGCTGGGTGGACAACCAGGGCTATAAAGCGGAAATATTAGACTATTTGCCCGGCGATGAAGCAGGCATAAAAAGCGTAACATTGCGCATAATGGGCGACAATGCCTATGGCCTTTTACAAGGGGAGCGGGGCATACACCGCCTTATCCGCATTTCTCCCTTTGATGCTTCAGGCCGCAGGCACACCTCTTTTGCATCTGTAGATGTTATACCAGATGCCGGGGATGCCATTGCCATAGATATTAAAGAATCGGATCTGCGTATAGATGTCTACAGGGCATCCGGCGCTGGTGGGCAGCATGTGAATAAAACCGAGTCTGCTGTGCGCATAACCCACCTGCCTACCAATATTGTGGCCCAGTGCCAGAATGAAAAGTCGCAGCACAGCAACAAAGAATCTGCCATGCGTATTCTAAAAGCGCGCATTTACGCTTTTGAACAAAGCAAGGTAGACGCTATTAAACAGGCAGATTATGCAGGCAAAAATGCCATAAGTTTTGGCAGCCAGATACGTACCTATACTTTGCAGCCATTTCAACTTGCTAAAGATCACCGCACAAATGAGGAAGTAGGCGATGTCAACGCGGTGCTGGACGGACATATTGACCCCTTCCTGCGTGCCTACCTTTTTTACCAGTATGAACAGCGAAGCCAGTAACCTGCTCACGGAAATTTCCGTTATTGAACAAGCGCTGGCAAAGGAAACACAAACTATGGACAGCCGCTTTCTTCTGGTGCGCCGTGTGGAAGGTTTCTCGCGCGAAGAAGCCAAAAATCTGCTCAGTGACTTGCCAACCGGGCCCCTTTGGGAAATCCGCCCCTGGGAAAAAAGCGCGCTTGCGTCAGAACCTTGCCAAAGTTTGGTTAGGCCCCAGGAAAAACAATTTCTCTTTTTTGGAGTTTCAGTATGAGCGATAAAGCCCTCAGCATCGCCATCATGAGCGGCAAAGGCGGGGTGGGCAAAAGCAGCCTTTCCCTAAACCTTGGCTATGCCCTTGCAATGGCCGGGCATTCCCCCCTGCTTATGGACTGCGACCTTGGCCTTGCAAATCTTGACGTTCTGCTTGGTATTACGCCTGAAGGAAATTTGCAGGATGTGCTGGAAAAACGCAGTGCTATTTCCCAAGTGCTGTACCCAGTTGACCCTGCCCTGCCCGGCTTTGATATTTTGCCTTCTGCCTCTGGCGTGAGTACGCTTATGGAGCTGGACGCTCCCACCCGCGATGCCCTTATGGCAGATTTAGAACCACACCTTGCCCGTTATGCCTTTGTGCTTTTAGACTTAGGCGCTGGCATACACGCAACTGTGCAGTCCTTTGCCAGTATGGCTTCTGTACACCTTGTGGTGCTTACGCCAGAGCCTACTTCTCTTACAGATGCGTACGCCCTTATTAAAGTGTTAAGCAGCAGGCAGGGCATAAAAGATTTTCTTGTGCTCATAAATCAGGTAGAAAGCCCGGCAGAAGAGCGTGCCCCCTTTGACCGCCTTGCCGCTGCGTGTGACCATTTTTTAGGCTTTACCCCTGTGTTACTTGGCTCGATACGGCATGACCCGGCTATGCCTGAATCCATAAGACGCCAAAAACCCTTGCTGCAATTTGCACCAGAATCTAAAGCCAGCCAGGATATTCTTAAAGTTGCCCAAAATCTTCTGCGGATTAAAAGCGCCTCTATGTCGGCATTTGCCAATGCCCCCATTCTTAAGCCCATGAAAAAAATATAATAAACAGGAAACCCTCCTATTTAGCACTTGCCAACTTTAAAAAAAATCGTATCATATCCCTATTGGAGACAATATGCCCATATACGATTTTCACTGCCCCAAATGCCAGAAAACTTTTGAAGAGCTGGCTTTTGGCGATACATGTCCCCCCTGCCCTGTTTGCCAGGGGGAAACTACCCGCTGTGTAAGCGCGCCAAGCCCGCTTAAAACCGGCGCTTTTCCCTTTCCTGTGGGTAAACCTGCTGGCCCAGTGCTGGCCCCCAAATCTGCTGCTGCCCCCCTTGCTGGCAGCCCGTATAAGTGAGCAGGCTCTTGCTAAGCCCGTGCGGCTTAAAAAAACCCTGCACACATAACCTGCATGGTATACCCATGTTAAACACGACTCCCCCCTTAATTAAGGAGATCCCATGTACACATTAAAAAAAGCTCCCGCATTCTTAGCGGCTACTCTTTTATTCTGCACCCTGGCGGTAAGTTCTGCCGTGGCTATAGATTTACCCAGCTTTTCACCTCTGGTGAAAAAAGCTGGCCCTGCTGTTGTCAACATAAGCACTGAGCGTATGGTATCAGGCGGATTTGGCGATATGTTTTCTGGTATGCCCCCGCAAATGGAGCGCTTTTTTGAACAATTTGACCCATTTTATGAAGAGCGCGGCTCCCAGGGACATGTGCAAAACTCCCTTGGTTCCGGCTTTATTATTTCTGCAGATGGGTACATTGTTACCAATAACCACGTTGTAGAAGGCGCTGACAAAGTTTATGTGAATTTAGAAGGGGAAGACCCCAATAAAAAAGGCATGGAAGCCACTATTATTGGCCGAGACCCAGATACTGACCTAGCCCTTTTGAAGGTTACGCCGGCTAACCCCCTACCTACCCTGAACTTTGGTGACTCTGATGCTCTTGAAGTGGGCGATTGGGTTGTTGCCATTGGTAACCCCTTTGGCCTTAGCAATACGGTGACAGCGGGCATACTTTCTGCCAAGGGGCGCGATATACAGTCTGGCCCCTTTGACAATTTCCTGCAAACAGACGCTTCCATTAACCCCGGTAACTCCGGTGGCCCTTTGCTTAATCTCAATGGCGAAGTTATTGGTATTAACACCGCTATTGTAGCCAGTGGCCAGGGTATTGGCTTTGCTATTCCCAGCAACCTTGCTGCCTCTGTTGTGGCAGACTTGAAAGATTCCAAGCGCGTAAACCGTGGCTGGCTTGGTGTAACTATACAAGATATAGACGAAAACACCGCTAAAGCTCTGGGGCTTGAGCAAAACAGCGGCGCGCTTATCGGCTCTGTTGTGCCTGGTGACCCCGCAGACAAGGCCGGCATTAAAGCTGGTGATATTATTGTAAAAGTGGGCGATAAACCCATTAAAAACTCCAGCGAGCTGTTACGTTCTATTGCAGACCACAAGCCTGGTACAGCCGTAAGGGTGGAATTGCTGCGCAATGGTAAAACCACTGCTCTGGATGTTACCCTTGGCGACCGTAACAAAAATACCGGAGTTTCTGACACTGTGCAGCCAGATGATAAATCCGGCATTTCCCTTGGCATTTCTGTGCGTCCCCTTAGCAAGGAAGACACCCGCGGTATGCAGCTTGCGCCAGATACAAAGGGCCTGCTTATTACCCAGGTAGACCAGCGTGGGCTTGCCAGCCGCTACGGTCTGCGCCAGGGCGATATATTGCTTTCTGCCAACCTGACCCCTCTGGAATCCCCGAAGGATTTAAGCAAAATCCTTAATGAGGAAGCGAAAAAACGTGGCGCGCTTTTACTGCATGTTATGCGCCGCGGCGAAGTGTTCTTTATGACTATTCCGCTTGAGCCTGCAAAATAAGGAAAAAATGACAGGAGGAAAGGAAATTCCTTTTCCCCCTCAAGCTCTTTCTCTCACACAAACAACATACCAAAATGCCAGCTTTTACCTGTGTAAAAGCTGGCATTTTTTATGGGGATAGGGCTAAAACAATGCTCTTGAAGAGGCAGAAAAGCTTTCCCATACTAACAGGAAGAAGAGACACAAAGGCCAGAGCATTCTGTGGAAGCCCCCTCAATTCCTAAGCTCATACTAAAACAGGCCGTGGAATTTTCCACGGCCTGCATAAAAAGTTTTTTAGGGAGAGGGGTGGGGGGTTGGGGGAGGGGAGAACTCCTTTTGTTCACAAAAGGGGTTCTCCCCTCCCCCAACAATTCCTCTAGCTATTGCGTAATTCTGCCATAAAGTCTTGCAGTTGCGCGTAAAGTTTACGGGCAACATCGGGCTTTTGGGTAATGATGTTATTAAGCTGCCACTTGTCGGCCTTGCGGTCGAAGAGTTGGTCCATTTCCGGCACTTCGGAGGAAGAAGCGGGGGTGCAGGTCCATTGGGCTTCGCCGTCTGTGGTGGCGCCTTTTTGGTGGCGTTCAAACTCAGCAGAGGTGGCAAGGCTGCCGGGGAAGGCACCTGACTTACCGGTTGCGTCGATATTATACATTTCTGTGGAGACGGAGGCGTCTTCTGCGCCAGCCTTCTTCAGCCAGTGGATGTATGTGTAGTCTTCAGTAATGATAGACCAGGAGAACTTGTAGTAACCGGCAATAGCAAAGTCACGCACTTTGGCCACTTCGCCGTGCACAAGGGGCAGCAGGGACTTGCCTTGCATGTCCGGGTGTACGCCAATGCCAAGCCAATCGCAGACAGTGGGGGCCACGTCAACAGACTGCACAAAGGCGGGGATACGTTGACCGGCTTTCACGCCAGGGGCGCGCAGCATCATGGGGGCGTGCACAAGTTCTTCATAGGGCCAGGGGCGGCATTTACGCATAATACCGTGGCCGTGTTCGCCATTACCCATAGGTTCGCCGTGGTCAGAAACGACCATGACAAGGGTATTTTGCTCAAAGCCAAGGGCGCGGATATTGTCTAAGAGGTAGCCAAGCGCGCGGTCACATACAGAGACTTTTTCGGCATAGAGCATACGGACGTGGTTAAGTTCTTCTTCTGTGTACACGCCAGCAACAGGGGCGATATAGGGGTTAAATTCGTCCTTGCCTTTGTAATCTGGGTCATAGGGGCACTTCATATCTGGGTCATACACACTTGGCACGTCCCAGGGTTCGTGCGGGTCAAAGCTATCTACCCAGAGGTAGAATTGCTTATTGCGGTCTACTTGCTTTAAGTAGTTCACGGCATTCTTCATGGTACGGGGGCAACGCTGGTCTTGTTCGCCCTTCCAGTACTGGGTTTCGCGCAGGAAACATTCAGTTTCGTAGACTTGGTGCTGGGTAAGTTCGGGTCCAAGAATTTTTTCGCCGGCTTTAATCACGTGCTCGGCGTAGAAGTCGTTGACGCTGAGGTGGTAGAGGGGATCATGGGCGAAATATTCGTGGTCAGCTTCGTGCCCGTGGAGAAACCATACTTTGTCAAAGCCGCGGCTGTAGCCGAACTTAGGCAAGCGGTACATGGGGCAGTCAAGCACAAGGGCTGTATCAATGGGGCGGCCCCAGCAAAGGTCTGCAATGGTGGTATCTTCCATAGAAAGGGGTACCCAGCCGGCAACAGGCAAGGTGTAACGGCCGGTGTGCATGGCGCGGCGGCACGGCACAGTGGGCAAACCTTCAATATAGCAATTTTCAAAAAGTACGCCTTCGCGGGCGAAACGGTCAAAGTTGGGTGTCTTGATCCATTCATTGCCATAGCAGCCCAAATAGTTGTGCTGGAGGCTGTCGAACATCACGACAATAGCATTTTTAATCATAATCTTAATCTCCATATAGGTGTGATTGAAAGTTTGGTTAAACACCATGTGCATTATATAGCATAATCTGTGCCAAAACATAATACTTTTGTTTTTCAGTGGGATAACCAAAAAACAAGTATCAAAACTCACATTTTTTCAAGGTCAGTCACTAAAAAATCTCACATTTTAAATGTTTTTCCTCCTAAATTTAAAGAAAATAGCATATTCCCCAAAGCGGGCAATGCTTCCAGCGCATTATTACCCATATGGGCAAACAGCGCGGGAGAAGTAAGAGGGCACAAAAGGAAAGCTACCTGTGTACAGGAGTACTTGCCCTTGCTACCCAAGGGGTGGGCGTTAAGTAGAGGAAATGCTCTTGTGGTATTGTGTGATGCTTAACCTAAGGAGAGAGGTACTTATTGTGAAAAATAGTATAAAAATACATTCTCATGCGTGTGTATACATAGAGCAAGGCAAAGCATGTTAAACAAGACGCCCCTTCCCGTAACCGGGAAGGGGCGATACCCACTATGTGGGTTAAACAGGAACCGTATGTTCCTTACGAAGCTCTCCTTCTCATTTTCACACAACTATGCGTAAAGAATGGATTAATAACGCGGCCGAGGAGCGCGGGGTTTTGCTTCGTTAACGCGCAGGGTTCTTCCGCCAAAGGTGGAGTTGTCCAAAGACTCTATCGCAGTGCTAGCGCCCGGTTCATCCATTTCCACAAACCCAAAGCCGCGGGCACGGCCAGTGTCACGGTCACTCACAAGTTTAACGGAAAGTACTTCACCATGCTCTGCAAACAGTGATTGAACTTGTTCTTCATTTGCCGACCAGGGAAGGTTCCCTACATAAATAGACTTCGCCATACTTAATCCTCACACAAAGTAAATCCAAAACCGCGTCTTTCAACGGGCAAGATCGCTTGCCCAGCCGCGTTATCCTTAAGTCCAGTATGCTATAACTCACCTCTATAGTCAACATCTTTTCGTGTTTTTTTTCTCAAATAACTATTTTACGCACTAGTATTACATTATTTTCCCTATACCTTCAGAAAGTTAGCTCACTAACGCGCAGTTTTATACACATTATTTGCTAAAAATTTGCATTATAATACAAAAAAGCGGCTTGCGCCTGATAGCACAAACCGCTTAGCGTCAGAAGGAAAAAAGCTTTAGCCAAGTCTGCCCTTAAAATCTTCGTACGAAAAACTTTTAACAAGTACCGGGCCATCCTCCCCATATTCCGCAAGACTTGGCAGCCGCAGGCCGTTAAAGGTGTTGGTTTTCACCATGCTATATATGGCCATATCTTCAAAAAAAAGAATATCCCCAGGCTCTAATGCTTGGGGGAAAACATATTCCCCAAAAAAGTCGCCCGCAAGACAAGACTTTCCGCCAATGCGACAAGCAAAACCTTCCCCGCTTTCTGCTATGTGGGCTGCACCAAGAAGCAAAAAACCGCCTTCATGCAATGGCCGCAACACGGCACCTATGCGCGGGGTATAGGGCATTTCCAGCACATCAGGCGTGTGGCAGGCAGCAGAGGCATCCACAATGGCTATGGGTTTATCCGCCTCAATAACATCTAATACTGTTACCATAAAATACCCGGCATTAAGCGCAACTGCTTCCCCTGGTTCCAAATATACCTGCACCCCGTATTTTTCTTGCGTATGTGAAATGCAGTTGCATAGCGCATCTATCTGATAGCCGGGTCTGGTGATATGGTGCCCACCCCCAAAATTCAGCCATTGCATCCCTTTAAAATACTGGCCAAAAAATTTTTCTACCACGCCCCATGTGCGCACAAGCGCATCTGCATCTTGTTCGCATAAGGTGTGGAAATGGAAACCACTAATACCTTCCAACAAATCTGGTCTGAAATTTTTTTTCCTGATGCCAAGGCGCGAAATAGCGCTGCACGGGTCATACATAGGCACTGCGCCTTCCGAATGCTCTGGGTTTAAGCGCAAACCTACGCTTATGGGCACAGAGCGCTGCATATTTGCGGCTTCAATATCGGCTTTAAATTTCTGCCATTGCCCAAAGGAATTAAAGACAATATGATCTACAAAACTAAGCAGTTCTGCCATATCCCCTTCGCTATAGGCAGCCGCAAACGCGTGGATTTCTCCTCCAAAATAATCACGCCCAAGCTTTGCTTCATCTGGCGAAGACGCGCACACGCCATATAAACAGCCGCCTTCGCCCAGTGCTCTGGAAAGTAATGGGAAAGTGCGGAAAGAGGAAAACGCTTTAAGCGCCAGCAAAACTTTTGCGCCAGTGCGCTCTTGTATCTGCCCCAATATTTTGGCATTACTGGATAATTTTTCTTTATCCACAATAAAACAGGGCGAGGGCAAAGTTGCTGCACATAACTCAAACAAGAGAGATGGCTGGGAAAAGGTGGGTAAAGTGGGCATGGCGTTTTCCTTTTTCTTCATATATACATAACTCTAGCGAAGAAAAAATACTGTGTCAAACCCAGCATTACATAGTCTGCACAAACACTGGGCAGATTTTCCCTAACCTTTAACCCCATAAATTTTATGACAGACTATATACTTCTTTACACCCCATGCGCCACTTTGGAAGAAGCCCGAACTATTGGTAAAACCCTTGTACTGGAGCACCTTGTTGCCTGTGCCAATATTTTGCCGCATATGGAATCGTTTTACTATTGGGCAGACCCAGATAAAAAAATGGAGAATGAAGCGCTTTACCATGAGCCAGAAGCCCTTTTGCTTATGAAAACACGCCAAAGCCTTTTTGCAGCGGCCAAACAGCGTATTGAAGAAATGCACAGCTATACCCTGCCCTGCATTGTGGCCTTGCCCATTGCAAATGGCAATGCTGGATACTTGGAATGGCTTGGCGAACACACTTTTCATACAAACATGCCTATAGAATAGCGCAAGCCCCCAAACATAAGGCAAACGCCTGGTACCATGCATTTGCCTTATGTTTGGGGAGGCTGAACAGCCCACTTTAATTTTCTTGTATTACTTCACTATATCTGTTTTGAATAAAGAATCGCGGGAAGCCGTGCGGTATTTAAATAAATCGGCATCTGCCAGGTCTTCCAGCTTTTTAGCAAGGCCCATTGCCTCTAATTCTTCCCCCTGGCAACGCTTTATCCAGTAAGGCATTTGCTTTTCGCCTGTGGCTGCGGCAATTTCCTGCGCAAGTTCAGCCGCTTCTGCAGGGCTAAGATACCGGTAAGCATCACCTTCTGGTAATGGCCTTAATTGCAGGGCAATAAGAAATTCTTTTGCACTTTTGGCAAGATTTACTGTAGCAGCAATATCCGCAGAGCTTGGGGCATTGCCATAAAGGGCCTGATAAACAGCAGCCGGGCCAGGGAAGTTTACTTCCACCTTATCCACAAGTCCGGCAGCAAGCAAACGCTGCAAAAGTTCAGGCTTACGGCCATCCACCCGCAGACACACAGAAAGCCCGCCTTCTTTCAGAGTTTTTACAAGCGTAAAAAATGCGTCTTCCAAGCCATCTGGACATGCAGAGGGAAAAAGCCCCGCAATCCAGCCATGCAATAAATCGCTGCGTGTTACGCAGGGTTCCAGGCCGTGCCCAGCCAAAAGGTAGGCAATAACTTCGCCAGAGCCTTGCTTAATAACTGTGCCATCTGTGTAAATAGGAAATTCCACGCCTTCTGGATTGCGATAAATGGCAGCACGGTTTGCCCGGTAATAGGTGTTAAACTCTTCCTTTTGGGCCACAAACTCGGTTTCATCGTACGTTTGGCCAATGCTGTGGATATAGTTTTTTACAATTTTACAGCGGATACAGTTGGGTGCAGAATAAATATGGTGCATAATTCCCCCTTTTTGGTATACTTGGCACTTTATCGAGAAAAGCAGAGAATATGCCAAAAAACAATTTTTGTACCAGAAGAAGCAATTTGTGCAGCAGACTGCTTACACATAGCTTACAGAAGCCGCTTCAATAAGGCGCGATAAGTCTAAAATTTCCAGCTTACTTTTTGTATAGACACCAATAATCTGTTTTTCCCGCAAGCCTGCAATAGCACGGTTAATACTGGAGCGATGCACACGAAAAAATGCCGTAAGCTCCCTTTGGCAAAGGCAGGGAGAAAAAATACTTTGAAAACGGTGGTAAGACGCCATGTCAAGCAAAAGGCGCGCCACATTGCGCTCTAACTTATGGGAGCCAACTTCATTAAGCCGCGTAAGAAGAATAGAGTATTTTGCACCAATACTTTCCATGAGCGCAAAAGAAATATAAGGGTCTTTAAAAACATGCTGCCGTAAAAGTTGGGTAGGAAAACGGATAAGGTGGCATTCTTCAATAGCCTTATACTCGCTTGGCACAGCGCTGTGGCCAATAATATGCATTTCAAAGCAAAGTGTACCCCGGCCTAAATAAAACAGCGGTAAAAGCCCCCTGTCTACTACACGCGAAAAACGCAATAGGCCTTCCTTAATATAATACACATACTGGGTTTCGTAGTGCAGATTTTCCCCGCGTGTAAGGCGTATGGGGGCACCAAGGTCAGCATGTTTGCCCCAAAGGTCATCATCATTATGTAAAAAATAGGAAAGCTGGGGCCTTATATAACTATCTTCAGGAAGTTGCAAATTAGCCACTCGGTTGGTTTGCTTAAGATACATACTGGCCTCGTGCAGATGATAAAGGGAAAGGGATGACAAAAAACTGCAAAAGCTTTTCCAGCAGTCTGTGGAATGATAGAAAGAGAATAACGTGGGGGGGAAAAAAGCGCAAGAAGGGATACCCATTAAAAAATCAAAGCCCCCTTACGGGGGCCATTTGTACTATAAGGCCAAAATTAGAAGGTGTACTTGAAGTTCAACGCTACACGCCAAGCATTGGTGTACTTGAAGCTGGGGTCACCCACGGGGGTACGCAGACGGGAATTGAAGTTCTGCACCACATAGCCAATTTCCAGCATGGCAGCCAGATTTTTGTAGATATTGTAGGTGGTGTCGAAGTCAATTTCAACTGCGCTGTCAGCAGTAGAGAGGTAACCAGTAGGGAACACTCGTGTAATACCTGTGGAGCCATTTGTAATATCCGCAAGCATACGTTGGCTGTTGGTACCACGCACGTATGTAACGCGCAGGCTGTGGAACAGGTTTTCCATAAAGGAAGCGTTATTCCACTGGGCGCTGATACCCCATGTACCTGCTGGGCTGGCCACTGCCAAGGTAGAAGCTACACCATAACGGCCACCAAACATGGTGCTAGCACCGGGGGTAAACCAAGGGCCAATTGCGATCGGACGCTCAGAACCATTTTTTATTTTCTTGTCATCACCACTGGCATACCAAACTTTCAAAGTGGGCACGCCGTATTGGGTTTTGTAAGAAGCAGAAGCGCCCACAAACCAGCCTGCGCGGCGGTTTTGTGCATGCTTGTTTTGCAGGGAAGAATAGAAGGCATCCAAAGCAAAGCTGAAAGGATCAAACTTGGTTACACTAAGTGCACCACCAAGCCACCATGCAAAGCCGTCGCGGGCTGTCAGAGCAGGATTACCAGCATACCTAATAGCCGCAGCAGAAGGACGGAAGTCAAAGCCACCCTGGTTCACCCCATAAGGAGTGCCAATACGGTCTACATTACCCCCGACGGAGCCAACAACAGCCCAAGGGGTAACATTTACGCCATCAAATTTCATAGGAACAGTGATTTGGAACAAGTCTACTGTGTTGCCAGCGCCTTTTTCCTGTATATTAGACACTGCAAGAGTTCCAAACGCATTGTTAGCAGCAGGACGCAACCAAGCAGCAGTTACAGAAACCCAGTCATTAATGGGGGCAGTAATGGCAATTTGGCCAATACCATCAGAAGCAAGCACAGGGTTCATACCAGTTGCGCTTGGCAGGTAGCCAGCAGCAAAACCCATACGCACTTTCACTTGTGTATTGGGCACTACCCAATCAAGGAAAGCAAAACGCGCAGTCACGTTAGGGGTGTTGCTCAAACCCCATTGGTCAAGGGTAACATTGGTTACAGAGTGGCTACCAGCGCCCCACACGCCATTGTTACCACCGCCACCGACTTGCAGCTCTAATGTTGCAGAAAGTTGCTCAGAAACAATAAGGTTTAAACCAACGCGCATACGTTCTTTGGCATTAAACTTGTTAGCATGCCCGATAAATGTCCGAAGTTTGCCTTCGTGATATTGGCTCATGCTCACAAAGTCACGAACGTGGTGGCTACGTTCAAAAGTGAGGTCCATGTTACCATAAACTTTCAATTCCACGGCGCTGGCAGTACCGGCGGACATAACCATTCCGGCGGCCAGAAGAAGCGTCACAAGCTTTTTCATGTTATTCCTTCCTTCAAAAGGGGGGTTCAGTCCCAAAAGAGGGGGGACGAGAGTCGCACCAAAGTATGGGGACGCACGTGAAAAAGAATGTGAGGAGGAAGAGGGGGGAGTATGAATGCGTGCGGCTATTGCCAGTTCATGTGAGTTCTTTTTAGGGAAGGAGAAAAAAAATGTCAAGCAATTTAATAAAAATTTTTTGACAAATTTAAATATCTTTTACAACATACTGTTTTCACACAGAATATCACAAGGCAAAATTGCGCAAGTAGAACAAAAAAACAGGAAAAAGAGCGCTTTTTTTAACGCAGAACTTTTTCCTGTCAAAAATTTGCTACAAGCTGGAAGAGCTGGCAGCAGGATGCAAGGGTATTCCTTGGCAATGCTCTAAAAGGTGTACCTGAAGTTTAGTGCTACACGCCATGCATGGGAATAGCGAAAAGACGGAATATTCACAGGGGTGCGCAAGCGTGTATTAAAGCGCGGTATAACATACCCTACTTCCAATATGGCAGCCAGGTTAGGCCGAATATCCCAAAAAGAATCCACATTTATTTCCGTTATGCTATCCGCAGTGCTTAAGTACGCTTGGTGATACGTGCGCAAAGTATGCACCAAAGTATCCCGCCCACTGTTGTAAACATTGGCAAGCATGCGCTGGCTGTTGGTACCCTGCATGTAGGTAACGTGAATATTATGGGTAAGCTTCTCTATAAAGGAAAGCCCATTCCATTGGGCGCTTATGCCCCATGTTCCTGCCGGGCTGGCAATACCAAGCGTGGTGGCAAGAGTAGAACGCCCAGCCGAAAACAAAGAGCTTGCCCCAGGGTTGTAGCCACCAGAAATACTGGCAATACGTTCTGAGCCATTGGTTACACTGGTATCATCGCCAGAAGCGTACCACATATTCACACGCGGGGTACCCCACTTTGTCTGGTACCAGGCAGAGGCACCCACATACCAGCCTTTACGGCGGTTTTGGGCATGGGTATTGCCAAGATAGGAGTATATTCCTTCAAACGCAAAGGTGAAGGGCGCAAATTTTGTCACCTGTACACTACCACCAAGCCACCAGGCAATGGCATTATGCGGTGTCCAGTTTAAATTGCCACCATACCCGCGTTTTACAGCACCCTCAATAGCAAACCATGTGGGGCGTAATGTAAAGCCACCTTCCCCAGAGCTGAGTGGGTTGCTCAGTAAGTCTACCCCACCCCCTACAAAACCAAAAACCGCAAAGGGGTTAATGGAAAAGTTTTCAAAGCGGGAAGGGGCATTGACTATGAAAAAATCAGCTCCACCCTCAGCCCCTTTAGGGAAAAGCGTAAGAGGTTTGGAGCTTTCAGGACGTATCCAGGTAAAGCTTACAATAGAGCCTTCCTGTATGGGAATTGTAAGGGAAACATGCGGGATAGTCTGCGGGGCAAGCACAACACTAATGGGAATAGCAAGAGAAGGAATAAAGTAGCCGGCATAGCCCATGCGAAGCCGAATATCCGTCTGCGGAATTACCCAGTCAAGTACAGCAGAGCGCACACGCACCTGGGGGGTACCATTCATTTGATACGCAACACCAGGCTGCCCTTCTGGCTTAATATGCGCCCCCCATACCCCTAAGTTATTCATTCCACCAAGCTGAAGCTGTATACCAACAGCCAGTTGCTCAGAAAAAATAACACGCAAGCCAGGCCTCATCCGCTGTTTTGCGCTGAATTTTGCTACAGGTGTACCTTGTACCCTGCCCTGCTGAAACTGGGAGCATGCTAAAAAGCTGCGTACATGGTAATTGTATTCAAATGTAATATCCATGTCGCCAAATACTTTTATTTCTACTGCATACAATGGAGACACAGCCAAACAAAAGCAACATATTAGCAGGAATACTAACCTTTTTCGCATAACAGCACACAAAAAAATAGGATAAAGGGCATATGTGAAAAAAAGACCCCTTGGGTGACCAAGGGGTCTTTAAGTTTCCAAGTTCCTAGCCGTAATGGGAAATTAGAACGTGTACTTGAAGTTCAAAGCCACGCGCCAGCCATTGGTGTACTTGAAGTTGTGGTCGCCCACGGGGGTACGCAGACGGGAATTGAAGTTTTGCACTACATAGCCGATTTCCAGCATAGCAGCCAAGTTTTTGTAGATGTTGTAGGTGGTATCGAAGTCAATTTCTATTGCGCTGTCAGCAGTAGACAGGTAAGCAGTAGGAAGTGTACGCAAAGCACCATTAGCACCCCTGGTGATATTAGCAAGCATACGCTGGCTGTTGGTACCACGGATGTAGGTTACGCGCAGGCTGTGGAACAGGTTTTCCATAAAGGAAATGTTATTCCACTGGGCGCTTACACCCCAGGTGCCACCTGGATCAACACGTGCTAAAGTAGAGGCTACGCCATAGCGGCCTTGGAACAATGTGGTAGCACCAGGATTGAAGGCACCGCTGATAGAAAGGGGACGTTCAGAACCATTGGTTACGCTCTTGTCATCACCGCTGGCATACCAAGCCTTTAAAGTAGGCACACCGTATTGGGTTTTGTAGGCAGCAGTTGCGCCAAGGAACCAGCCAGCGCGGCGGTTTTGCTTATGCTTGCCTTGCAGGGAAGAATAGTAGGCATCTACTGCAAAGGTAAATGGATCATACTTGTTCACGCTAAGAGCGCCACCCACCATCCACATGAAGGCATCGGTAGGATCAATATATTTCACGTTAGGACCAGCGCCGTAGAAAGCAGCCATAGAAGGACGAAGGTCAAAGCCACCTTCATTCACTGAAAGGGATGTGCTGGTAAGGGCAGCAGCACCACCAACAGCACCAACCATAACCCAAGGTGTGAAGTTGACGCCGTCAAACTTCATGGGGGCAGTGAATTGGAACAGGTCTATAGTTCTGCCTTGGTTTTTGGCCTGGTTAATAACATTGGCACCAAAGTTGCTGGGGGCAGCAGGACGCAGCCAAGCACCAGTAAGGGTAAGCCATTCATTAATAGGGGCGGTAATAGCCACTTGGCCAATGCCGTCAGAAGCCAACACAGGGTTCATAAGGGTTGCACTGGGAAGGAACCCGGCTGCAAAACCCATGCGAACTTTCACTTCTGTATTGGGCACAACCCAATCCAAGTAAGCAAAGCGGGCGCTCACATTAGGCATGCCATTCATGCCCCAGTTGGACAGGATGTCAGCATTACCGGTATAACCAGCAATGTTGGTGCCCCAGGTACCAGGACCAACTTGCAGCTCTAAAGTTGCAGAAAGCTGTTCAGAAACAATAAGGTTCATGCCCACACGCATACGTTCGCGGACATTAAACTTATTGCTGTGGTTACCAGGAATGCCAGCCTTACGATACTGATCCATGCTGATGTAGTCGCGGATATGGTGGACACGTTCAAAGGTAAGGTCCATATTACCATATACCTTCAATTCCACTGCGCTCGCGGGTGCGGTGGCGGAAAAAACCATGCCAGCTGCCAAGAGGAGAGTCACTAATTTTTTCATGATTTTCCATCCTTCAAGAAATGTTAATCCCGAAATCGGGGACGCTGAAAAAAAATTCAGCCGCGTTCTGGCCCTCACCAGTTCGCGTGAATCCTGTTTAAGCAAAATCTAATTACTTGTCAAGCATTAGAATCAAAAAATTTTGACAAAATATTTTTTATTTCACAACATACTGTATAAATTTACTATTTAATTATAAAATTATTGAGAATAGGCACAAAAAAAGAGAAAATTTTGGGAAAAAAAATTCTTTAGTACAAATTTTATGACAAGCTCTGGCATGCCTTTCGTATACATGCCTGCAGGTGCGTATCCATATTAAATAGCAAAGCAGCCATAGCTTCCCATGACTGCCCCCAAATGCGCTTAGCCGCGCAAGAGTTTTAAACATAATAGCCACGGTTTCCCGTGGCTATGTCTAAAATTGGCTTTAGGCCTTGCGGGCTGCTTCGCCGCTACCGCGTCTTTTTTCCCAA
This sequence comes from uncultured Desulfovibrionaceae bacterium, assembly GCA_964589455.1. Taxonomy (GTDB): domain Bacteria; phylum Desulfobacterota; class Desulfovibrionia; order Desulfovibrionales; family Desulfovibrionaceae; genus CAZPTC01. The sequence continues at coordinate 18,048 of CAZPTC010000007.1, forward strand.
AGACGCATATCTTTCATTTTTTTGCGGCGTTCACGCTGAAGGTCTTTGCAAACAAGTGGGGTACCTTTTTTCATGCCCCATTTCGCGCGGTAAGATTCTGGGTCGAGACCATGCAAGCCAAGGTGTTTACGTGTCAGAATTTTGAAGACTTTACCACACTCAAGGCAGGTAATGGTCTTTTCTTTAATAGCCTTGGCTGGGGGAACGCTGGGGGCAGATGCGCATTCTTTTTCGCAGGTGCCTTCTTCCATATTTTTGAAGTTAGTCGCAAGGGCACGCACCATAGAAGTAATTTCTTCTTCTGACATGACACGCACAGCTGCTTGCGCTTTGACAATCTCTAGCGCTTGTTTAAAGTTGTCATCCATACCGCTTTCCTTTATGTAAAAATTATTTTGCAGTTTTGCATGGGCAAAATACACCATTCACAAAATGTACCTGCGCCTTTTCCACGCAAAATCTACGGCAAGAGCAACTGCCCCTGCACACACTCAACGCCCTTCTACAGAAAGTCTTGAAAAAATGCAAGCTTTTTCTTCACTTTCTTTAAGCTGTTTTTCAACCCAAGGCAAATTTCATGCACCACCACTTAAATTTTGCTGTGTTGGCAAATAGGCCACATGCCCTTTATAGCTCATAGTACAACCACAGCTTGGGCAGACAATGGTAAAAGGGTTAACGGCTTCTTGGTTTAGCTGAAATGCGTTGGGTTCAATTTGGGGTGCATGTAAACTTGCGGATGGGACTAATGTAAAACCTAGTTTATTTGCCATATAGTCTAGTGGTTTTAAATTCCCCGTAAAAAGCATGAGCTGGAAAAGCGTTTCAATAGAAAGTTTTGCACCTTTATCGTGCGGATTAGCTTCGCGCAAAAGAGTGGGGTAAGGCTTATTAATAGCATGGGCAAGGTCTTTTGCAGGAATAGGACTGTCCATAACAAGATGATGGACAATATGAGAAAGTTCTGCGGTCATAACGTCTCCTTCTTCCAAGTAAAGAGTCAGAAATATCTGTTCGCAAATATTGAATAGTCGATTTATTATTTCCAGTCAAGCCCTATCGCAGTATTTTTTTTGCATAAATATGAGGAGTACTACCAGCTAATCCCTAACAGGCTTTGCTTGCTGGAAATAATGTATTAGTCGATACTTCTTACAGAAGAACATCTTAAATCCATTAGAAATATGTTATATTGCATGTAAAAAAGTCTCTTAGCCATAAAATGACACACAATGTAGGGCATAAAAGGCATCAAATTATTGTTAAACAAAAAACGCCTGGAGCATGAGCACCAAGCGCAAAAAAATAATGGGGGCATCTAAAAAATTAAAACTGTAAGTGAATAGACAACAACCCTTTTTTAAAGAAACGGAGCATTACTGACTGGAGTAAAGCAACGTAAGAAAAAGAACGCATAATAAAAGCAAATGGGCTTTAGCCCTTACTTTAGGATGGGCTTAAGAATTTAAAAATTCTTTCAGCTCTTTCCCGGCACGGAAAAAAGGTAAACGCTTAGGCTGCACAGTTACTTTAACACCTGTGCGGGGGTTACGGCCAGCATACCCTTCATAATCTTTTACTTTAAAACTTCCAAAACCACGAATTTCCACACGGTTCCCATCCATAAGCGCGCTTTTCATGGAGTCAATAAAGGTATTGACTACAAGCACAGATTCATCCATGGAAATATTGGATTGTTCTGCAAGTGTTTTGATAAGTTCACTTTTATTCATAATTACTCCGTAAAGTGGTAGCATTGTCTGCATTGACAGAGGCAAATATATACAAACTTTGTTTTTTAAGCAAGCATACTTTGCACAGGGAGGGGGCATGAAATCTTGCTGTTTTTCTCCCTATCAATCAATAATCTTTTGCTAAATTAGATGAGTAGCTCCAGACCGCAAAAAAACTTCGTGCGGTTTAGTAGCATTTTTACACGCTTTACGCGCAAAAAGATACACAAAACCAGGCTGTTTACCCTGGATTGGCGGCAATATTGGGCTAAAACCACATTTTTTTAGTAACGCACACATACTTTCCAAAGTAAAAAAATGTAGCCGCATAATCTGCCGGGTTAAAGGATTGTGTGTAGTAAACTGCCCACGCAAATTCCAGGCAAAGCTTTGCCGGTTATCAAAGCCAACAAGTACAATGCCGGCATCTGGCAAGGCATGGTATGCTTTTACAAGTGCAAGATGCGGATACGGAATTTCTTCCAAAGTACCGCAAAACGAAAACACATGCGCTTCACCAGAAAAACTAATACTCATATAATCACAAGAACTTGCAGAAAGGCCAAGATTCCTCAATGCCTCTGCAGATTCATCACGCATATCAAGTGCTGTAACACGAAAACCTGCATCTGCCGCTGTAAGGGCCAATGCACCTTTGCCACAGCCAATTTCCAGCCACACAGGGTCATGCTGGTATTGCTTTGGCAAAAGATGCCTGCCCTGCTCCACCAACATAACCATTTCTGCCCGCTCTTCCAGATAATTTTCTTGAGAAAGCACGTGGGGAGGCAAGTTTTGGAAAATACGCTTTTTCGCCTTGGTATTCCAAAAAGCTATTGCGTGGAGATGACCACAATTTGTACAGTGTATCCATACCTGCCGCCCTGGAAATTCTGGGTCCCAGCCAGGCATTTCTTCAAAGTCTAAGGGGTGCCCCTGTGGTGGAGGGGGCGCATGACAAATGGGGCATACCCCAAAGTGTATTTGCCAGGCGTTTTTTTGCAAATTCAAATCTTGCGCGGTATCTGTATACGCTTTTCCATCTGTCGTACCCACATTCTCTTGGTAGGCTAAGGGCGGAAAATACGCTTGCTCTTCCGTTGGGTGCCAAAAACTTGGCGTGTCTTCTGTAAAGACTGTTGTGGGGGGTATATCCAAATGTTCTGGGCTTAAGCCCAGCTTTGCCCGTTCCAGCATGGCAACAAGCGCATTTTCAAAATGTCTGGCATAGCGCTTTGTGTTAAACAGGGGGAAACGCTTTTTGTTTTCTGCCAAGCGTTTTTTCATATCTGCAAGTTTACCAGGGTTAAGCGCAAGCGCAACAGCAAAATCTTCCATTTCTTGCACATTTTTGCATGCGCACTCCCCAAGGCCCACATTATGCAAAAGGCTTGTGCTTACACGTGAAGCAAAATGCTCCCCAGTAACAGTAATTACTGGCACATTTGCCCACAGTAAATCTGCTGTGATAGTATGGCCATTATATACCAGGGTATCCAAAGCAATATCTGCTAAAGAAGCGCGGCTTAAATGCAAGGGAATATTTGCGGTATTACCTGCAAAAATAATACGCTCCGGCGCAACATTATGGGCTTTTGCGCATTCACGGAATACCTGCATCATCTGCGCTTCATCCGCTTTTTGCCACAAAACACTGTTAGGCACCCTTGCCAGTATACGCATCCACAATTCCACAGACTCCCTATCCAGCTTAAAGGAGCGGTTAAAGGAGCAAAACACCACAGTATTTTCAGGCAACCCCACATCTTCCCTGCATACAGGGTTAGAAGCCAGCACGCGCTTATCATCCTGCGGCATAAACGCTTCTGGCAGGCGACACAATTTTTCTGCAAAATGGGGTTTACTGCTGTCTGGTGTGACAATACGGTCAGTGATAATATAATCCACCGCACTTACACCTGTTGAGCCAGGAAAACCAAGAAATGTGACGGTTACAGGGCAAGGGCGCAAAGCCAGCACACCTATGCGGTTTTTTGTGGTAATGCCCATAAGGTCAATAAGAATATCCACCGCATCATCATGCACAAGTTTGGCCACTGCATCATCTGGCTTTTCCCGCACGTCTATCTGCTTGGTCACCACGTGTTTAAAGCGCGCGTACTGTTCGCCTGCTTCTTTCATGCCATCATCGTAGGCGTAAATTTCAAAGCGTTCTGGATTTAAATTCTCCAGCAGACCTATTATTAAGGTGATAACCGGGTGCGCGGCAAAATCTGCAGAAAGAAAACCCACCCGAATTTTAGGCTTGGGAATATACGCACCATCATAAAGTGGTGTGAGTTTGTTAATTTCTACAACAGAAGCACGGGCCACTGCCAAGTTAACAGCTTCATTTCTGGTGCGGGCAATATTATAGAGCGGGATTTCCCGCGCTACATGGAAAACACCCTTGCTGTAGTACGTTGCTTCTAATTCTTCTGCGTAGCCCTCTGCCTCTGCCCAGTTACATATCCCCTGCGCCCCGCACACTAAAAGCCCCAGGAATTGGGAAGGGTCTGTGGCTATGGCAGCCCTGCGTTTCACCACCTGGTACGCTTCTGCCGGCATTTGCGAAAAACGGAAAAGATTTTCCGCCAGCACAAGGGCTTCATCATTTTCTGCATTCTCCAGCAAAAAATGCGCATGCCCACAGCCTGGGTTATACAGGGTAGAGGTAAATAAAAGGCGGCCAACCATGTAGTGGGCCTCTATGTCGTCCGGGTCCAAACCAAGTGCAAGGCGTGCATACAGCATGGCATCGTCAATTTCCTGGCAGGCATAACAGCATTCTGCCACACGGCGCCAAAGAACAGACGCAAGGGTATCCCCTATTTTGGCACACTCCATATACAAAGTTTTGGCCTCTTTGTATCTGCCAGCCACACGCAAGGCATCTGCAAGGGCAATGCGTGTTTCGTATGTGCGCCTGGCGGGCGGGATAACGCGCAGCAGCTTTAAGGCCGCTTCGCCATTATTTTCTTGTATTTTTTCACACGCAAGAGCCAATAACTCTTGCAGGCCACCAGTATTGGAAGGCTTTGTAATACGCGGTATTCTGGGCCGAAAAGCGACGTGACGCATAAGCTACCTTTCTTATTAAACACAATTTCTTTGTAGCATAGCAAAAAGTGTGCCGAAAATCCAGTTTTTATTCCGTGCTTGCTTCCTGCCTTTTTTCTGTATATACTTTTTGACAGAGGGCAACTGCCGCCCGGCAGGAAGCTTTAATTTTGTGGCCCGTACTTGAGGAGGTGCCCATGTTTGGCATTGGGATGCAGGAACTGCTTGTTCTGCTTGTAATTGTGCTCATTATCTTTGGAGCAAAAAAGTTGCCTGAAATTGGCGGCGGGCTTGGGAAGGCTATACGGAATTTCCGTCAGGCTGCTTCTGAACCCGATGAAATAGACGTGACCCCAAAGACTGACTCCCAAAAAAAAGAAGACAATACTGATCACCGTTCAGCATGACTTCTCCCGTTCATCCTATAAAGTATATTTGTGAGGTTGGGTATGGTTGTGGAACAACTCTCCATTTTTCTGGAAAATAAGGCTGGCCGTCTTCTTGACGTGACCCACATTCTCAATGAAGCCAAAATCAATATACGTGCCCTTTCCTTGGCTGATACGTCTGACTTTGGTATTTTGCGTGTAATTGTAGATGATACCGAGAAAGCCAAAAATCTGCTAAAAGAGCACGGCCTTACAGTTGGGCGTACCAGTGTGGTAGCTGTGGAAGTACCCGATGTACCGGGTGGTTTGGATAAAGTGCTTACCATACTCAGCGAAGCCCGTGTAAATGTGGAGTATATGTACGCTTTTGTGCAGCGCAGCAAAGACAATGCCACCCTTATTTTCCGCTTTGACAAAACGGACGATGCCCTTGCCGTGCTGAAGCAACATAATATTTCTATTGTCCCTGCTGGTGAAATTGGGAAATAGGGATACTATGTAAGGCAAAAAGTCTTATTTTCTACTTTTTCCTATTCTTAAATGTAAAATAGCGTACCTTTTGGTACGCTATTTCCATTTGAAGCAAAATAAAAAATCTTTACCCCTCTCCCCAGCCTGCCGCGCCCACTAAATCTACAAACGCAACAGGGGCGGCGTTTTCAATGCGGAATTTACCCCCCTCTCTATACACCAAGGTAAGGCGCTGTTTGCCGCGTTTTTTCCCCACTGGCATAAT
>CAZPTC010000008.1:0-23859 GCA_964589455.1 uncultured Desulfovibrionaceae bacterium
AAGGTGCCAAACCGGTTTTTGTTCCGCAAAAAACAGGTGGCACCTTTTGGTGATAATGGGATGAACCCCCATCAAACTTTTTGTGGAGCATACTGTGTCCAGATCTTTCCCGCTTGAAAAACAGCGTAATATTGGCATCATGGCCCATATTGACGCCGGCAAAACCACCACCACCGAGCGTATTCTCTTTTACACCGGCGTTTCCCATAAACTTGGCGAAACCCACGACGGCGAATCCACCATGGACTGGATGGCCCAGGAACAAGAACGCGGTATCACCATTACTTCCGCCGCCACCACCTGCCAGTGGGATGACCATACCATCAATATTATCGATACCCCCGGCCACGTGGACTTTACCATTGAAGTGGAACGCTCCCTGCGTGTGCTTGACGGCGCTGTTGCCGTTTTTGACGCAGTTGCAGGTGTGGAACCCCAGTCCGAAACCGTGTGGCGTCAGGCTAACCGCTACGGCGTGCCCCGTATCTGCTTTGTCAACAAAATGGACCGCATTGGTGCCAATTTCTTCCGCTGCGTAGATATGATACGCGACCGCCTGAAAGCCAAACCTATTATTTTGCAAATTCCCATTGGCCAGGAAGACCACTTTGAGGGCGTTGTTGACCTTGTGACTGGCCGCGCCATCAAATTTAACAAAGAAACCAAGGGTTCCGACTACTGGGAAGAAGATATCCCCGCCAACCTCATGGATATGTATGAGGAAAAGCGCCTTGAAATGATGGAAGCCGTGGCTGAAGAAGACGAAGAGCTTCTTAATAAATATTTGGAAACCGGTGACCTTAGCATGGAAGAAATTATTTCCTGCGTGCGTAAGGCAACCGTAAACCAGGCCATTGTGCCTGTTGTGTGTGGCAGCGCCTTCCGTAACATGGGTGTTCAGCCCCTGTTAGACGCTGTTGTACGCTACCTGCCTTCTCCCCTGGATATTCCCACCATGACAGGTGTTGCCCCCGGCGAAGACCGCAATGACGAAACCAAGCTCATCAAGTGCGAATGCTCCGATAAAGCACCCCTTGCCGGCCTTGTGTTCAAACTTGCCGCTGACCCCTATATTGGCCACCTTTCTTTCTTCCGCATTTATTCCGGCTTTGTTGAATCCGGTATGACCGTGCTGAATGCCAGCACTGGCAAAAAGGAACGCCTTGGCCGTATCTTGCGTATGCACGCCAATAAGCGCGAAGAAATTAAGTGGGCAGGCGCTGGCGACATTGTCGCCCTTGTAGGCCTGAAGCAAGCCTCTACTGGTGATACCCTTTGCTCTGAAAATATTCCCATTATCTTAGAGTCTTTGGATATCCCTGAACCAGTTATTGAAGTGGCCATTGAACCCAAGAGTAAGGCAGACCGCGATGCCCTCTCCGCCGCCCTTAACAAACTCGCCAAGGAAGACCCTTCCTTCCGCGTGAAAGGTGACGAAGAAACCAACCAGACCCTTATCGCCGGCATGGGCGAATTGCACCTTGAAATTATTGTAGACCGCCTTATCCGCGAATACGGGGTAAACGCCAATGTAGGTAAACCCCAAGTGGCCTACCGCGAAACCATTACCAAGGAAGCAAAAGCTGATACCAAGCACGTCAAGCAGTCCGGTGGTCGCGGTCAATATGGTCACGCCGTTATCGAAGTGGAACCGAACCCTGGCAAAGGCTACGAGTTCGTCAACTCCATCACCGGCGGCGTTATCCCCAAAGAATACATTGCCCCTATTGATAAAGGTATCCAAGATGCCCTTAAATCCGGCGTCCTTGCTGGCTACCCCGTTGTAGACCTGAAAGTAAACCTTATTTTCGGTTCCTACCACGAAGTGGACTCCTCCGAACAAGCCTTCTATGTCACAGGTAGTATGGCCGTTAAAGAAGCTATGCATAAAGCTGGCCCCATCCTGCTTGAACCTATTATGGACGTGGAAGTTGTAACCCCGGACGACTACCTTGGCGACGTTATGGGCGACCTGAACAGCCGCCGCGGTAAAGTGCAAGCTATGGAAGCCCGCGTGGGTGCCCAGTCTATTCGCTGCCAGGTGCCCCTTTCCGAAATGTTCGGCTACGCAACAGACCTGCGCTCCCGTACACAAGGCCGCGCTACCTTTACCATGCAGTTTGACCACTACGAGCGCGTGCCCGCTAATATATCCGAAACCTTGATAACAAAGAAAAGCTAAATGGGGTACTGTTACTGGGGGCACTGCCCCCAGTCCCCTTTGTTTTTGTTGGGGGGGATAATCCCCCCCAAACCCCCTTATTACGGTGAAGTGCCGCGTATTTTTGTGGCAAGTTCAAAAAAAGAAGCTACCTGATTTATGGGTAGCTTTTTCTTTGTTAATAAGCTGTTCGCCACAAAAATACGCGGCACTTCACCGAAATAAATGGCTTTGAGAAGGTTTTGCGGAGGGTTTTCTTTTTCTTTTGTCCTGGGTTTTATGCAGGTTCTTGAACTTGTCTTTCCTATACGACTATTCCCGAAAAAATCGAGCCTGCGAGATTTTTTCGGGAATGGCAAAGTGCGCCCTTGCATCTTTTTGCGCTTTTGTCCGCAGGACAAAAGCGCAAAAAGATGCAAGGGCGCGATATTTTCAGCCAGCCTACAAATGCCCCAGCTTTGTGCCGGGCGTCCGGCTGTGAGCAATCAAGGGGGTTCGGGGGGGATTATCCCCCCCGATAAAAAGCCCAATAGGGGGTCTGGGGGCAACGCCCCCAGTGGAATTAAGCAGGTGTAGCCAAATACGCGGTTATAGCGTCGTAGGCTTCAAGAAGGGCTTGTTGGGTAGCGGGGAGAAGGGCGTCCACGTTTTCATTTTTTTTCAAGGCAGCGTCAAGTATGGTGGCGCATTCAGAAAGGTTGGTGGCACCCATGCTGGCAGAAACTCCTTTAAGGGTATGCGCCAGGCGTTCTGCGGTTTCTGTATCATTTTCTGCAAGTTTTTGTTGTATTTCTGCCACAACATTGCGTTGCTGGTCCATAAAGCGGCCAAGCAGTTTACGGTATAGGGTGGCATTGCCTGCCACGCAGTGAATACCAAATTCTGTATCTAAAACAGTGCCCATGGTTCCTCCTGACAAAACATCCGGTACGTCAATACTACTATGAAACGCTGTATGTATCAAGGCGAGGGACATACAAAAAAATTGCGCTGGGCAAGCAGTGGAGTGGGCGCAACTAAAAAAGGGTATTTATACGCGGTCTGCGTAAAGGTTTTCCAAAAAGTCTTCCATTGCTGTATCCATGAGGGGGATAAAGGGTTCAAGGTCAAATTTCTGTTGGCAATGGGGGCAAAACATAAATGCCTCGTGGCAGGTGCGGCGTATTTGCAAATTTTGGGCACAAGCGGGGCAGGGAAGGGTGGTGGCAGCTTCACGCGCGGCACGGAAAAAAGCCATAATATTCTCTCTGGTTAAAAATTCAAAGTTCCTGCCTGAATTGCAGGGATTGGCGCAAGGTTTCGCGGTCCATAAATTTTACTTCTGCACCAAGGGGTATGCCTTGGGCAAGGCGGGTAATGCGTATTTGTGGAAAACGGCGGCCTATTTCTTCGCGCACATAGGCGGCAGTGGCTTCAGCTTCTGCTGTGGCACCAAGGGCAAAGATAATTTCTTCAATTTCGCCTTCTGCCAGTCTTTCGTAGAGGCGGGACATTTCTAAGGAGCCAGCGCCATCCATAGGGGAAATGTAGCCACCAAGGATAAAGTACAGGCCTTTAAAGAAGGCACCTTCTTCCATAGTAAGCATACTGTCCCATTCTGCAACAAGGCAGAGCAGGTCTTGTTTTCTTCCTGGGTCTGTGCAGAGGGAGCAGGGGCTTTTTTCTGCAAGGGCACCGCAGCGGGCGCAAATATGCAAATTATCCCGCAGGGAGCTGATATTTTGCCCAAGGCGGCGGGCTTCCGTTTCTGGCCATTTTAAAAGGGCCATAGCGGCGCGCATGGCAGATTTTGGGCCAAGGCCGGGCAAGCGGGCAAACTGTTCCACAATAATGTGAAGGGGTTCTGGTATTCTTTGCATAAGCGGTTAAAAGCCAAGCTCTGATTCTACGCCACGTATGGCAGGCAGGGGGGAAAAAACGGTGCGCATGGCGGCGGGCCCAAAATTGACCACAAACATGCCGGCAAATTTTTTATCTTTGTACACTTCTACGCGGTAAGAATTGGCGTTGGTATCCAGGGAATATTTCTCTAAAAAGTCTTTGCGGGTAATTTTCAAGTTGCTTTCGCAGCCTTTGCGCAGGTCTGCGCCAATGGCGTTTATTCTGTAGCCTTCAATAGGTTCAACAAGGAAGTTTTTTTCTACCTGCACCATAGAGCCAAAGCGCACTTCCTGGCGTATGCCGTCTACCTGTACGTGGAGGCTTTGGAGGGAAGTATCTACTTCCAGCCTTTCTGTTTTGAAAGAGGTAACAGCATTATTGCCGTAGTGGATAGAAACGGTGTTTTTATCTGCAAGGGCGGCAATAATGGGGGAAGTGGCGTCTATGGCATTTTCTGCGCCTTTGGGCATGGGTATAATACCGGCTTGTTTGGGGCGCACATTTTCAAGTGGCAGGGTAATGCGGTTATCCATAAACCCAACATATATCTGGGAGCTAAGGGCTTTGCGGATACCAGCAGGAGAAAGCGGGAAGGAGCGTTTATACTCTACACCCAGGTAGTCTAAAAAGGCTTCTACCATGTGCAGGTGGTAATACGCGCGGGTAGAAACATCAAAATCTTTAGAAACTTCAAGTCCAAAGGCTGTTTTTTTGTGATTGAGGGCAAACCAGGTAAGGGTGCGCTCCATTTCTTTATCGCCTTGGGAGGTGCGGGTATTACGCACATAAAAGGCGTGTTTTGTATCAAGCAGGGTTTTGTTTACATTGGCGGTAACATAGTTGGCTATATCACTGAGTTCTTGGTAGCATTTGGTGGGCCAGGTTTCTTCATCAATGATAATAGACTGCCCCCAACGCTTGGGATTACGGCTGTCATTTTCAAAGGTGGGGCGGTAAAAGCCGTAGCCATCGTGCAGGTTGAGTATAAGGTCTACTTGCGGGTGGGTGATAATTTCCTGTATACGCCGCACAGTAGTATATTCTGGGTCTTTTTCTGAAAGGGCGGCAAATTTACGGTTCATATCCCCGTGCAGGCCGCGGGAGCGCTCAATAATACTGGGGAAATTAAGGTTGGGCACAATAAGTATAGTGGCACCAGAAAACGTGTAGTGGGTGCTTAAAAGGGCAGCAGCAGAAAAGCCGCCTGGTTCGTCCCCTTGTATGCCGCCAACAATAAGAATGGTAGGTTCTTCTGGTTCCCCTTGGCTCATAGTTTCTACGGTAAAAGTAGGGCCAGCGTATAGGGGAAGAGCCTGAAAGCCCAAAAAGAGCGACAGGAAGCAAAAAATGCAAATAATTTTGTGTGCGTTATACCGTAACATGCCAACTCTCTAGCCTATTTTACTTTGTCAGTCAATCCTGCATAGATGGGATATGCGCCTGTTGTAAGGGGCAGAAAAAAATGCCTGCTGAGGAAAAGTGATGTTTTTATAATAGGATAATCTGTCTTATTGTGCTAAGGGCAGCAAAAAGGGATGAAAAAATTCTGGAAATTTTCCAGAATTTTTTTTGAAAAAGTTTAGAAACTCTCCCGCAAAAGCTACAGAAAAGCCAGGGTGAAAGCTCAAGCTGTGCGTTTGGTGCGTGCAGACGTTTTTTCTGGGTTTTCTTGTTTTTTTCCTTTGCCACTATTGCGTACACGGGCATTAAGGGTATTGGGGTGTATGCCAAGCAGGTTTGCGGCACCATTTTCTCCATATACTTTGCCTCTGGTTTTTTGCAGGGTGGCGTGAATATGGGCTTCAATAATGGCGTCTAAGCTGGGCCATGTATCTTGTTGGGCAGTATATAAAAGGGAGGGATCCACCTTTTGCACAGGCTTGGGGGCAGGCGCATAAGGCGCAGGTGAATGTGGCTGTTCGGCCACTGGGGCGGGGGGCATTTGTTTGGCAGGCTTTGGGCGTGGCAGGTCAAATTCTAATGGTCCGTATGTACTGCCGTGTTTGGCGCGTAACAGGGCGCGGGTAAGGCAATGCTCCAGTTCGCGCACATTGCCGGGCCAAGGGTAAGCGCAAAGCACACTTAACTCTTTGCTGGAAAGCGGGTGGGATTCCATGCCCAGTTCAGTGGCTTTGCTGGCAATAAGAAAGTCTGCCAGAGCCATAATATCAATGGGGCGGCTTCTAAGTGGGGGAATATGGATGGTGCTGATGTGCAGCCTGTAAAAAAGGTCTCTGCGGAAAGTACCTTCTTCCACCATTTCCTCCAGTGGCTTGTTTGTGGCAGCAATAACGCGGGTATTTACACATATGGTCTGGCTTGCACCCACACGCTGTATTTCGTGCCTGTCCAGGGCGCGTAAAAGACGGCTTTGGGCATTGAGCGAAAGCTCGCCCACTTCATCTAAAAAAAGTATACCCCCATGCGCCTGCTCAAAGTAGCCGGGGCTGGCGCTAATGGCACCCGTAAAGGCCCCTTTTTCATGCCCAAAAAAGGCGCTGTCAATAAGGCTTTCTGGTATGGCTGCGCAGTTGACTTTCACAAAGGGCTTGCCACGCAAGGGAGAAAGTTCGTACAAAGATTCTGCCACTAGTTCTTTGCCTACACCTGTTTCGCCTGTAATAAGCACACCAACAGGGCTAGGGGCAATGTGCTCAATTTCCTGCACCACGTCTTTAAGGCCTTTGCACATGCGTAAAAGTGGCACATGCATACGCGTTGTGCTTTGTTCGCTGGAAGAGGAAACTAAAAAGTCTGGTGGCTGGTCAAAAAAGCTTTCGCGTACTGCGCGGGAAAAAGGCTGGGTGATTTTTTTGAAATAGGGAATATTTTCTTGAGAAAACACGCCAAGTTCATCTGCCCAAAGGGCAAGGTGCATAGAAACAGCCTTGCCTGTGCTAATTGGCAGGCGCAGGTATGCTTTGTGGGTTTCATAACCTTCCCAGATAGGGTTTACCTGCCAGCCAAGAGCTATTGGCTCCAAAGCAAACGGCTCATTATCCACTGCTCGCTGGAAACGCGCGTAAAGGTCTGGCGGAACAACTTTATCAAAGGGAAAAGCCGCCACAACACGGTTTTGATACAAACTGTACCCACCAACAGGCACAATAGTATTATCCTGCGAATTGCTAAGAAAGCACATAAGGCGCGAAACCGGAAAACGTATACGCAAGGCTGCCAGTACATATTCCAAAGCTCGGTCAAAGCGCTGGTTTTGGAACATGGCCACTGCGCCTTCTGCCAGTAATTCATCCAGGTCAAAGCCTGTTCCAGAAAGTGTAGACTCTGGTCCCGTTATTTTGGCCATGCGGATCCCCTTTGCCAGTGCATTTTTGCTAGAATATACCCATGAATCTCTATTTTTTCAAGTAGAAAAAGCATGAAAAAATGTGGATGTTGAGAAGCATAATGCTGGCTTTTGCCCAAAAAAACTTATTTCTTTTTTTTTGGCATAGAATATGCTTAAAACACTGTCTTGTATGAAGCAAGCGCTGTTTTTTAACAATCCAATATGGAGAAGTGCCATGATTAAAAATGCCATTGTCGTGATGTTTGACAGCCTTCAGCATAATTACTTGGGCTGCTACGGCAACGAGTGGATTAAAACCCCCAATTTTGATCGTTTTGCCCGCGAAGGTGTGCTTTTTGAAAACTGCTATATTGAAGGCCTGCCCACTGTGCCTTGCCGCCGAGCCATGCACACAGGTCGCTTTACCCTGCCTGTAGCTGGCTGGGTGCCACTTTCTATGCAAGATACTACTATTGCAGACCTTTGTTGGGGCCGCCCAATTGACACTGCCCTTATTTTTGATTGCCCTATGTACCGCCTGCCAAAATTTGGCTATACACGCGGTTTTGACAAAGTGTATTTTCTGCATGGGCATGAAGCTGACCATGAATATTTTGCTAATGACCCCTTGTATCACTTAAAAGCTCTTGATTTTTATGAAGACCATGTGCTTAAAGCCGGGGAAAAAATACTTGGCCCTGAACTTACCCAGCACCAGGTTTATGAAACAGAATGTTTTTTGCGTGAAACCCAGTATTGGAAGACAGAAGAAAACCAGCGTTGCCCCCGCACCATGAAAAATGCTGTGTGCTACTTAGAGCAAGTGGACCGCAACAAGCAGTTTTATCTTTGGGTAGATAGCTTTGACCCGCATGAACCCTGGGACGTGCCAAGTGTGTATGACCCGGATTTGAAATGCCCTTATGACCCGGATTACACAGGCAAAGACGAATTTAACCCCTATATTGCCCCTGTGGAAGGCGTGTATACAGAAGCAGAGTTGAACCATGTGCGCATGCTGTATGCAGAAAAAGTTTCCATGTGTGACCGCTGGCTTGGGTATCTTATGGATAATGTGCGGCGCTTGGGCTTTGAGCAAAATACCCTTGTTATGGTTGTTTCTGACCACGGCGAACCTATGGGCAATGGCCAGCATGGGCATGGTATTATGCGCAAGTGTCGCCCCTGGCCTTACGAAGAACTTGTACACGCACCCATGATGCTGCGCGCGCCCGGCATTAAAGCTGGCCAGCGTATTGGCGCATTTGTGCAGTCTGTAGATGTGGCCCCAACAGTGTGCGACTGGCTTGGCATTGGCGTACACCCGGATATGCAGGGCTTTTCTTTACTGCCCCTTGCCCGCGGGGAAGTAAAAAAAGTGCGTGATTTTGCTATTGCCGGCTACTTTAAGTTCTCCTGGTCTATTATTACAGAAGACTATACCTATATCCATTGGCTGAAGAAAACCGATACATCTGTGGACGTTTCTGCTGAAATGTACAACAGTGACCCCACAGGGCAATCTGGCCATTTCCCCGGCAGTGCCGCCTCTTCCCCAGAGTTTGAACGCCACCAGAAGGGCGCTACTACAGATGGTGAAGCCCAATGGACCTGCACGCCTGCTTCTTCTTCTGAAGTGCCAGCTTTGGATGAACTGTATGACCGCAAGGCAGATAAATGGCAGCTTAACAACATTATTACGCAAAAGCCGGATATTGCGCGTAAGCTTTATAATGAATTGCAAGACTTTATGTCTTCTTTGCGCGCAAGTTAGCGTATAACAAACAATAGAGAGTGTATACAAAAAGTCCTGTAAGGCGGCGTTTTTTGCGTCGCTTTACAGGACTTTTTTTAGCTACACATTAAGCAAGGCCAATTTCTTTAAGCCAGGCATCAATATTAGTTTGGGCAGTAGCAGCGCTGCCCCCGCGTACATCAAAGCCAGGCAACACTTTTGCCTGGGGGCAAAGGCGCGCAATATCTGCGGGGCCACGGCCCAGGCCGCTGCCTTCGTGGGTGCAGAAGGGAACCAGGGTTTTACCCGCAAAATTATACGACTCTAAAAACGTGAAAAGGGCCATGGGAAATGTGCCCCACCAGTTGGGATAGCCAATGAATACAGTGTGGTAAGTATCCATATTTTCCACTGTAGCTGTCAGGGTGGGGCGGAAATTACTTTCTTGCTCCTGTTTGGCCTGTACAGTTGTTGTGCGGTATTCTTCCGGGTAACTGTGTGTTGTATGCAGTTCAAATACAGTGCCACCCACACGGGAGTGTATGTGCTGGGCTACATTGCGGGTATTGCCCGTGCGGGAATAATAGGCAATAAGCACACTCTGATCAGTGTTTTCTGTGGCTTTGGCAGAGGCAGGGAAAAGGGCAGAATGCGCAAGGGCGCCTGTTGCCAGTGCCGCAACACTGAATTTGAGCATATCGCGTCTGGAAAATGTAGCCAGTGGAAATGCAGAGGCTTGGGTATTTGCAGGCATGGTATATTCCTTTTGTTGCAGGTTGAGAAAGAGCCGGGGTTTTCCCTTGGGGGAAAGCCTTGGGCTGTGTATTATCCTGTAACTCAACACTACCAGCAAAGGCAGAGGACTCGAATACCTTAACCTGCTTTTTTCTTGCCTGATACTCTCGCATACAGTATCTTATGTGTTACCCTGAAGTTGAAAAATGCACCTGACGTTAAGGGCGTATCATCTTCAGAATAAACATTTTTTATGAATCATTGGGGGGGGGAGTTGTTTTAGTGGGAAGCTGCCCGCTTTTTATTTCCAGAAAAAATGCCAGCCCCATGTGCAGTAACTTTGGATGTACCCATAGAAACAACCTGGTTTCTGCCTTGTTCCTTTGCGGCATACAGGCATTTATCTGCAAACTTTAGAAAGTCTTTTTGCGTATAGCCTTGATGGTATTCTACAAGTCCAAAGCTGCCTGTTGTGCGCTTTGGGTTTTTCTTTGCATCTTCTTCCAGGCACTTGCGTATAGCTTCTACACGTTCTTTTACAACATCACCAGGTATGCCAACAAAAAGAATAACAAATTCTTCACCGCCTACGCGCGCAAGCGTGCCTGTATCATGGATAATGCTATTGACGGATTGCACAAGATGCTGGAGCTGTTCATCCCCTGCATCATGGCCAAAGCGGTCGTTAATCGATTTAAAGTGGTCTAAGTCAAACATGCAAAGGTACAGACTTTCCCCTTTGTATTCTTGCAGAGTTTTTTCCATAAGCGCTTCAAAATGCAACCGGTTGTACGCCTGGGTAAGGGGGTCTCGCAGAGAAAGCTCAGAGAGTCGCTTATTCGCATCTATAAGCGCATGGGTGCGCTCTTGAATCATCGCTTCTAAATTACGGTTAAGATTTTCTACTTGCTTATAACTTGAGTTACTGTCTACAAGTCGTGCAATCTGGTGCGCCAGCAAAAAAAGAACATAGGCATATACCAATGCATTAAAGCCTATACCTTGGAAAAAAAGAATATCCAAGGACATTACAGCGCCAATAAAAAGAGTTTTAACTGTCTGTAGTGTATAATAAAGATTATTTCTTCCTTTTTTCATGTGGTGCCATACTTGCCACACAACAATGAGAAATGAATACACAAGAACAGCAAATAATACAAGAATACATGTGAGAGGGGCATATTTAAAAAAGAGTAGGGTACATACACTGCCAATAAGACATGCAGTTATCTGTATATTAATGGGCCATTCTGGCAGTTCTTTATCAGGGTCATAAATACTTTGCGATAATATGCAACCAAATGCACCAGTAATAAAAAATACCGCATACTGTATACTGACAATTTGTATATTGCCTAAACCAAGTGAAGGGAAAAATGTATGGAAAAAATAGGAAACAAGAGTAAAGCCAAGTAGTATGCGCAGCGCCAAAAATGTATCAAACAGGGTAATATTGGTAAGCATGCCAAATGTGGCACGCATAAACATAAAAACGAGTCCAATAATAGCTAAAATGGCCACCATGCCAATAAGGAAAGATTCATCCCGCCACAAGCCGGCTACATAGTCATTTACAATATCTGCCGGCCCAAAAACAATAGGGCGGCGGAAAAGTAAGGCTTGGTCTTCATCTGCGTTGGCGGAAATAAGAATATCAACAGTGCCTGCTGCAACTGGTATGTCTATGCGGAATGAAAAGTCCGACATGGTGTAAATGAAAGTACTTTGTTGTTGCTTTTTTACAGGCGGTATGTGGGTACCATTTACATAAATGGCAAAGCTTTCATTGTAATTAGGCAGGAAAAAAGAAAAACCCGTTATGCTTTGCTCTGTATGTAAGCGCAAACGATACGTTGCAGGGCCAGCAGATTCTTTAACTATATTAAGTGGAAAAGAGGTTAGTGTATGCGGCGCATTTTGTAATATCTCTGCGTTAAACGTTTCTTGCAGGTCAAGTATACCTGGGTAATATTCCCATTCGCCATTAAGATACAAGGGCTGCCTGTTTTCAAATATATTTTCTGGAATATACAGTGTGCCATTTTCTGCAAAAACTTCTTGCACAGTACTATTGGTAAATGTACCTTGTAAATAGGCAATAAAAAGCAAAGTAGCAAAGAGTGACCCAATAAAGCAAAGGGCAAATATCCGCATAGCAAGAGGCGTTATTTTTTGTAGCACTTTAAAAGGCATATAGTATTATTGTCCTTAATTTTTTTGTATGCCCTGCAATATGGGATTCCATACTCTCTATAATTTCAGAGGTTACTTTTGGAGGTTAAATATAATGCTTCCTTAAAAAAGTAAACATTTATTTCCTATCAATAGAAACACTATAATAAGCATTTATAAGTATTCCATGCAATTAAACACCAAAATTCTGCCCTCAACCAGCATCGATTTTGCACCTAATGCGCATAATAAAAATGCTTTTCCATTCACTTTGGGTTTCTAAAGGGAATTGAGGCTTTTTACTGTGACCCTTCGCGCAGTGCATGAAACAGAAGGGACAGCGGATGAAATATGTGTAATGTAGATCAAAATGGTAAAGATTTTATCAAAAAGCTAAACGCATGTTTAAAGCGTAATAAGCAAGATTGTGTAATAGTCTGATTATAATAAAAAATTATTTTGGCACACTGTTTGCTTGGGGAGACTAACTGTACAGTTAAGCCCAATGGTAACAAAAGCTATGACAGGCACATGCATATATGCCTGTACCAACAAGCAAGCTTTGCCTTTTACCTCAAAAGGCCGCGATTCCAGCAGCTTTTTGTTATGCCGGTGTTTCTGGGTAAGGCAGGCAATGCGTTTTTCTTTTTTCTTAATAACCCCCATTTATACTCTGGAGGCTGCATGATGAAAAACACACTTGTGCGTATGTTTAGCTTTCTTTCGCACAAGTATCTGGTTTGATTAATACATGGCAGCTATTCACTACTACGGATAAACAATCAAAGTAAAACAGAAAGACTGACAAAGTTACGTGTGCATGCCGCATCTGTGTGTCAGCAGCTTATGCTTTATCAATTAGGGACAAATGTATCCTGCTTGTAGTGGCATAGCATACTTTAAAATCTACGGCTGTTTTTCTCCCATGCACACTGGGAGTCTTGGTTATGTATTGTGCAATACATGGGCATTCTGCCCTGATGTACCACCCCTATTCCAGGAGCAATGTATGCAAGAACTTGGTTTGGCCCCTTTTCCATTTGGGTTCATCGTATCACTTATGTGGATTGCAGTTTTTCTGCTGCTTGGCATTGTGGTGCGCGGTTTAGTTCCTTATTGTCGTAAATATCTTGTGCCTGCCTGTATGGTGGGTGGTATTATTTCCTTTTTATTTATGAATTTTGTGCCGCTTGACTGGCTGGGCTTTTTACGGCCTTCCACAGCAGATATGGAGTTTTTGGTTTACCACCTGTATAACCTTTCTTTCTGCTGCTTTGGTCTTACTGGCTTTGGCACTGGATCTGGCAAAGCGCCCAGCAAAATTATTAAAGGCGCAGTGTTTCTTGGTGGTGCCTCTGCCATTTGCTCCGCTACGCAAATTATTCTTGGCACGGGTACTATTGCAGGCTACAACCTGCTAACAGGCTCTAACCTTTTAGAAAGTGGCTCTATACTTGCCAGCCAGGGTTTTATTGCAGGGCCTGGGCAGGCTATGGCTATTGGTGCTGTGTTTGAGCAGGCTGGTTTTCCCGGTATGCGTGGTCTTGGCCTGGCTTTTGCCGCAATGGGCTTTATTGCGGCCATTATTTTTGGTGTGCCTGCGGCTAACTGGGTTATGCGCAAAACGGGGCGCCATGAGAAAGGGGAAATTCCTCAAGACGAGCAATATGGTATATACAAGGACGGGCATGAGCCTTCTGCCGGTAAGCTGCGCTTTATGTCTTCCAACGTAGACTCTATGACTTTCCAGGTTTGCCTTATTTTGCTCACATATGGCCTTGCTTTTGGAGTTGTTATGGGTATCCGTGCCACAGGTATTTTTGGCCCGCAAGGCATGGGTATTTTCTGGAGTATGCTGGCCACTATTGTGTGTTTGCCCGTTGGCCTTATTATCCGCTCCATTCTTAACCGTACACCGGCAGGCCATTTGTTTGACCCAGGCTGTCATTCTCGTCTTTTGAACATTCTTATTGACCTTATGGCTCTTGCTGCACTTGCTGGTATTTCTATCCATGTGGTGCGCGACTGGTGGGTATTGCTTGCTGTGCTTACTTTTGTGCTTGGCTTTGGTTCTATTGCGGCTTTGTGGCTTGTTTTCCACAAGATGAAGGAATATGGGCCGGAGCGCTTCCTGGTGGTGCTTGGTTGTGCAACAGGCACCGTTACTTCTGGCCTTGTGCTTGTGCGTATGATTGACCCTGAGTTCAAGAGTCCTGTACCTATTGAAGTGGGCCTTATGCCGCTTATTTCTATGGGTATAAGTATGCCGCTTATGCCTATTTTACTGCCTTTGCAGTTTGGTCAAGTGTATGGCGGTTCTATTGTCCCCTTCATCATATATAACATTGTCTTTGCTACAATATGGTTTATTGTGCTCAAGCTTCCTTTCTGGAAGATGCTTGGGAAAGAGTCAGTATTTTAATTTTTACCCAGGTTTCTGCATACCCCTTATGTTGCAGAAACCTGGTTTATGCTTTATAAAAAAACAAAGACCTGTTGCGTACACGATTGGCATTATTATGCACCAACCAGCCGTTATTTGATAAAATTTTGTTTGACTTGCGTTTGAGGCTTTTCACACTTGACCACTGGTACTTAACACAAAAGGAGTAACGTATGTTAAGATCAAAAGGCTTGACTTCAAAAGTCATTCTTTTGGGTGTAGATGGCATGGACCCGCGGTTTACCCGCAAACTTGTAGATGAAGGTAAATTGCCTAATGTAAAAAAATACATGGAATTAGGCGCTTGCCGTGAAGATTTACAGCTTCTTGGTGGCGTGCCCACCATTACCCCCCCCATGTGGACAACCCTTGCCACAGGCGCATACCCTAATACCCACGGTATATATGACTTTAACCTGCCTGTACCTGGGGAATTGGATCTTAATGTTTCTGCCGTGTATTCCAAGTATTGCAAAGCAGAACAAATCTGGAATGTCACCGCAGAGGCCGGTAAACAAACCTATGTTTGGCACTGGCCGGGCGCTGCATGGCCCCCATCCAGCAAGTCCCCAAACCTGCACGTTGTAGACAGCACAAGCCCTGGCGCCCTTGGTATGCAATACGCAACTATTGACAGCGACCAAATTGCAGTGGCCAGCACAAAAACCAAAAAGCCTGGCTTTGTGATGGGTGGCACCTCAAGCAGTGTTAACCCGCCTTTAAATGTGGAAGATGCCACGCCGTCTAAACCGCCATATACCAAAACATCTAAAAAACCTTACTTTGATGAAGTGCTGGCTAAGCATAAGGAAGGCTTGGATGTTAATGGCTACAAGCCCGCTGATTTTGATATGCGCTCTGACCTGCTTATTGACTCTAGCCAAATGGATACCCTTACAGAGTTTCCCCTTGGCCTTTCCCTTTCCCCCATTTCAGACCCCGAAGGTTGGGCGGCAGCTCCTGCTGGCTCTAAGGAATTTGTGATATTCCACTACTATGGTATGTTACAGCGCCCTGCCCTTATTTTGAAAAATGACAAAGGTGAATATGACCGCGTGGCCCTTTACAAGAGCAAAGCAGACAAAGAACCCGTTAAAATTTTGGCACGTGATACCTTTACCACCCTTATTTATGACACAGTAGAGCGCCCGGATAAAACCTTTAATATTTACCGCAATGCCCGTGCTTTGGAAATTGCCCCGGATGGCAGCATGGTAAAAATTTGGTTCTCTGCTGGTATTGACTATGAAAATGACACGGTGTGGTACCCCAAGAGTCTGTTCCCAAAGATTTTGAAAAAGTTTGGCCCCCCAATCCCCACATGTATGGCTTCTGGCCAAGACCCCAACCTTATCAGCAAGTGCAGCCACGAGCAGTGGAAAATTGCCGCCAAGTGGCAGGCTGACTGTTTGAAGTACCTTATAGATGAAGAAGGGGCAGAAGTTATTTTCTCCCACTACCACGGGCCAGACTTAGAAGGACACAGCTATGTGAAGCACTTGAAAAATCGT
Organism: uncultured Desulfovibrionaceae bacterium; assembly: GCA_964589455.1. GTDB lineage: Bacteria > Desulfobacterota > Desulfovibrionia > Desulfovibrionales > Desulfovibrionaceae > CAZPTC01. The sequence continues at coordinate 15,928 of CAZPTC010000008.1, forward strand.
GATTTCTCCAGAATTGACGAAAAAGATGTGCTGAAAATGGCAGAAGAAACCTATAAACTGACAGACGATTACCTTGGCCAGTTCCTGCCCTACATAGACAAAGGCTGGACAGTTCTTATCTTCTCTGACCATGCTCTTGTCTGCCCGCAGGAACGCCCGCACCACATTGGCGATAACTACGGTGTGAACGCCGGTGTGATGAAAAAATTAGGGTACACTGTGCTGCAAAAAGACGCTAATGGCAAAGAACTGCCAGAAATTGACTGGGAAAAAACCAAAGCCCTGCAAGTGTGCAGTAACAGTATATTCATTAACCTGAAAGGCCGCGACCGCCACGGCATTGTAGACCCGAAGGATAAGTATGAGCTGGAAGAAAAGATTATAACAGATCTTTACAACTACAAAGATGCCAAAACAGGCCACCGCGTAGTTTCTTTGGCTCTGCACAATAAAGACGCTGTATTACTTGGCCTTGGCGGCCCTAGTGGTGCAGACATAGTCTTCTTTGTACATGAAGACTATAACTATGACCACGGCGAAGCTCTTTCTACAGCAGAAGGATACGCCAATACCAGTACCTCTCCCATATTCCTGGCTGCTGGCCCTGGTATTAAAAAAGGCTATCGTACAGAACGCCGTATACGCGAAGTGGACGTAACCCCAACTGTGGCTGTACTGCTTGGCGTGCGCATGCCTGCCAATGCAGAAGGTGCCCCCGCATACCAGATTTTGAGTGAAGATATGTAGATGAGGGGGAGGCAAAAGCCAAAGGGCTTTTGCCTCCCGTCTTCCTCATAAAACTTTTTTACCTATTATATATCCCAAAACTCTGGTGATTGTACCAGAGCTTTGGGATATTGCTATTTTGTTTCAGGGGAATATATTTCAATAGTACCGGTAAAATTTGCATCCATTTTTGCCAAATGTTCCTTGCCGGATACAATGCGGCCAAGTGCGTACAGTTGGCTGTCAGTACCAACACTGTTGTAGAAAACAGCCAGATTACCCCAAGGTGCGTAGTAGGTAAAATCTACCTTTTCCTCCTGACAAGTAGGGGAGTTGCTGGTGTCTAAACGCCGGGGCAGGTTGCGGGCTATTTTTTCTGCACCGGCAAAATCGCCAAACTCCAAAGTGAGAGGTAAAAGGCTAATAAAATCTCTGCTCGCGGGGTTATCAAGCATTTCTATAACCACTTCCTGCTCTGCAAAAGCAAGGTGTATGTTTGGCATAGCTGCACTTTGGGTATTCCCATTTGTCTCTGTGGCTGCATACAGGGTGCTGCATGGCAGTAAGGCCAAAGCAAGAATAAGGGCTATCTTACGGGTGAAGGCGTACATGGTTTTTTTCATACAAGCTCCTTTTATAAACGCGACATGTTCTAGTTTTGCAATAAGCGTTTAATATCTCTGTGTGGTGGTTGCCCAAAAAGCCTTTTGTATTCTCGGTTAAACTGCTGGGTACTGTCATAGCCAACAGCGCGGCCCGCATTGCAGGCATCCATTGTTTCGCTTAACATAAGGCGCTGGGCTTCATAAAGGCGCAGGCATTTTTGGAATTGTAAGGGGCTAAGGGAAGTAACTTTTTTAAATTGCCTGTGGAATGTGGAAGTAGCCATGTGTACACGTTCTGCCAGTGCCTCAATATGCAGGGGCTGGGTGTAGTGCGTGCGCAGCCAGTTTATGGCTTCTGCCACCTGATGGCTATGGGTGCCAAAGGTATAAATACTCCGCAGGGTATTGCCCTGTGGCCCCATAAGCACACGGGCTATAAGCTCCCGTGTAAGCAGGGGGGCCATAAGGGGTATTTGTTCCGGGCTGTCCAGCAAATCTGCAAGGCGGGCAAAGGCATCGAGTACGTCTTGGCTTACCTGCGCGACAGATACCCCCCAGTCGTTCTTTTCTGCTGCGTGAGTAATGGCAGTGGAAAAAGGAATTTCTGCCGCAATTTCTGTAGCCATACTTTTTTCCATAATAAGAGAAACTGCCAACAGCGGCTTTTCTGGGCTGGCCTGTGTTATGCGGCTTTTGCTTGGCATATCCACACCATTCACAAGGCAGTCAAATGCGCCATAGGCAAGGGTTTCTGTTCCAATAACAGATTCCTTTTGTCCCTGTAGAATAACCCCAATTGAAGGTGCATAAAAACAGGTATCTGTTTGCTGTTCTGTATCCCAGCGCGTAAACTGCAAACCTGGTATGGCTGTAAAGTATTTGCCTGTTTGCGGGCTTACACGCAGCACTTTTTCCATCAGATGCGCGCATGTGTGCGCCATGCTATTGGGGATTGAAGAAGGCATAGAGAATCTCCCACTGGTAGTTTGGGGCGGATAGTTTGGGGCTGGTAGTTTGGGGCGGATAGTTTGGGGCTGGTAGTTTGGGGCTGGTAGTCTGGGGGTTGTAAAAGGGCAGGGGGCTTAAACAGGCTTGCCAGTATGGTGCATATAGCGGGAAAAGCTTCTGCGCGTTAGCACTATGGCAAGAGCCAAAAAACACGCCGCTGTGATAAAAATACCGTTAATGCCAAGCTTGTCAAACGTAAAGCCCCCAACTGCCGCGGCAAGGCCAATGGAAAACTGTATGGCTGCCACAGACAGGCCACCTGCCACTTCTGCTTTATCAGCAAGAGTGCGGGTAATCCAGGTGGACCAGCCAACAGGTATAAAACCAAACATAAAGCCCCATATCACTGCCAGCGCAATATTCACAGGCACCATGCCGCTGCTGAAGAACAAGCCCAGCGCCACAAGCACAAAGATAGTATGAATAACGCACATACCAGAGCTAAAATGTTTGGCAAAAACACTGCCTGCCAGAAAAGTTCCCAGGCAGTTCGCCAAACCAAATGCTAACAGCACCATAGAAAGCGTGGAAGAGGGCAAGGCCAGATTATACTCCAAAAAAGGCCGCAAATAGGTAAAAAAGACATGGTACCCACCAAAGCTGAACACTGTTGCCAGCAAACCCGTGAGTACCCAGTTATTTTTTAAAAGGGCAAACATGCTGCTGAAACTGCTGCCTTTTTGGGCAGGCAGAGAGGGCAAAGCCATATATTGCCATATAAAGGCGGCAAGCCCCATTAAAGCCGCCAGAAAAAAGACATTCCGCCAGCCCAGCAAATACCCAAGGTAACTGGCAAGTGGCAGGGATAAAACAGTGGCCACAGATACACCGGCGTAGATAATGCTGATAGCGCGCGGCACATCTTTAGTGGGGACAAGTTGCAGAGCAACTGCGGAAGCCATTGACCAGAACCCGCCCACGCAGATACCCAATATTCCGCGCCCTATAAGAAGCACCGGGTAATTGGGGGCCATTGCCACAAGCAGGTTAGAAAAAACAAGCATGCCGGAAAAAGCCAGTAAAATAAGCCGCCTGTTAATGTTTTTGCTTAGCGGGGCAAGCAGTAGGCTTGTCATAACCGCAAAAATGCCAACGGCTGTTACGCTTTGCCCGGCCATGCCTTCGCTTATGGCTAAGTCTTGGGCAATGGGGGTAAGAAGGCTGATGGGGGTAAACTCTGCCGCAATAAGGCTTGTTACCCCCATAAAAAGGGAAAAAACAGCGGACCAGTGCGCGGTATCAGTATTAAATGCCGCAAATTCAGTAGTGGTAGACATAGAAGGCCTCTGGATAAAAAATGCAAGATGAAAGGGAGGAGGTTGGCGGAAAGCGCTTATACCTTGCGGCTAAGAAGCCCAAGGGAGCTTAGCCACGCATCGCATGCCTTTTCTGCGTTAGCGCTGCCTCTGCGATTGGGTGAAAACAAGTCTATGCCCGGCAGAACATGGGCGTTTTTGGCCTGCTTTTGGAAGTCTTCAAAATAGGTGCCAACGCCCCCTTCATGGGTGCAAAAAGCGGCTGTCTTTTTGCCGGCAAAGTCCGCTTGCTCTAAAAACTTCATAACAGGGGTTGCCACTGTGTACCACCATACTGGCCCGCCTACCAAAATGGTATCATAAGCGGCCATAGAAGGCACAGGGTATTTCAGTGCAGGCAGGCGCTTTTGTTCCAGCTCTTTTTTGGCTACATCCACAAGCGTGTGTTTGTTGTATGGTTCTGCTGTTTCTATGGCATAAAGCACAGCGCTTGTTTTTTCGCGCAGGCGTTCTGCAATGGATTGTGTTATGCCGGAAAAGGAGTAATAGACAATAAGCAGTTTATCATTCTGTGTTGCAGTGGGCATACTATACCTTCCTGTTGGTTAAGAGTGTTTGTATGCATACCTTTTAACACCGCACTGGCTTTAGGTTGAAGATGCAGTATTATCCATTTTTTGCACAATCCTGCCTGTTCTTCCATAAGGGGCAGGTGTATGGTACATACCCACAAGCCCATTCACTATATTGCAGAGTATTTGCATTGGCTGGAGGTGAAGAATGGACAATAAAGCAATGGATATGGCAAAGGATACTGCGCTTCTGGTGAGTATGCTCATGCAGCGCCTGCCTCATCACGGAGATTTCCACACGGATATCCCTGAACTTGTGCTGCACAGGCGGGATATTGTGCAAAAACCGGAAAACTGCTTCAATAAGCCTACGCTGGCTGTTACTGTACAAGGGGCCAAGCGGACTGTTGTGGGGAATGAAGAATACCGCTACGGGGCTGGTAATTCTTTACTTGCTGGGGTAGATATGCCAAGCATGAGCTATATAACAGAAGCTTCTGCAGAAAAGCCGTATCTTGTGCTTGCCTTGACACTGGATAGCCATTTGACAGCCCAGCTTGCGGCGCAGCTACCGGCAACCCAGACGCAAAGCACGGTGAAAAAAGGCACGGCAGTAAGCCCCACAGATCCGGAAATATTAAAAGCTTTTTTACGCCTTATGGAGCTTTTGGACAAACCAGAGCAAATACCTGTGCTTGCCCCCATTATTTTGCGGGAAATACACCTTAGGCTTTTGCTTGGCCCAATGGGTGGGGTGCTTAAATCGCTTAATACGCAGGGAACACAAAGCAACCAGGTGTTCCAAGGCATTAACTGGCTGCGGGAAAATTTTCAGGAACCATTGAATGTGGAGGCGCTGGCGCGCTTTGTCAATATGGCCCCGCCTACATTCCGTAAGCATTTTAAGGCTGTTACCACCATGAGTCCCACCCAGTACCATAAGCATCTGCGCCTTTACGAAGCACAGCGCCGTATGCTGGAACAGCACGAAGATGCCACAAGCGCGGGTTATGCCGTGGGTTATGAAAGCCTTACGCAGTTTAACAGAGAATACAAAAGGCTTTTTGGTGAACCCCCTGCCCGTAATGTAAGCCACCTTGCAGGAAAGGCAAATGGAAACAAACTTAATATACGAAAAGATGCATAATAGCGACTTGTTATCACAGTACAACGTATTTTTTCTGGTGTATTTTCGCGTGTTCCACGTAAGGAGAAAGAATGGATACTGAAAAATTAGCCCGTAGTATAGACTTTTTGCAAAGGGCAGAGAACCTTAAAAACACGCTTCGCAGTGCGCATACATCCACAGGCAGGCAGGAAAGTACAGCGGAACATACCTGGCGGCTTTGCTTAATGCTTATGCTTTTTTCAGAGTATTTTGAAGGTATTAACGCGCATACACTTTTGCGGCTGGCCATTATACATGACCTGGCAGAGGCTATATGTGGGGATATTCCGGCAGTTGCGCAGCTTGGCAGTAAATCTGCCATAGAACGCGACGCTATGTGTTCACTGTGCGCTGTCCTTCCAGAGGATACGCAAAAGGAGTTGCTTTTCTTGTGGGATGAATACAATTTTGCAAGTACTGCAGAAGCTAAAATTGTAAAAGGCTTTGATAAGCTGGAAACTATTATGCAGCATAACCAGGGCAAAAATCCCACTGGATTTGATTACACATTCAATCTTACCTATGGTAAAGAATATACAGCCGCATGTCCACTTCTTACACAAATACGGGAGGTGTTAGATGCCATGACAAAGAAGAAGGTGGAGCAGGGTAGATAGATAGAGCAGTTAACTCGCCGCGCAGGTATACACGCAATATAAACAATGTTGAAGAGAAATTTTTCTAGCCAGTTGTACATATTTTTGTGATGGGTGGAGAAATAACGCTAAAAAAAGTATAACCAATGAAAAAGAGCTTACTATTTTCACAGTAAGCTCTTTTTTTAATCTCTGGTCAGGATGAGAGAATTCGAACCTCCGGCCCCTTGAACCCCATTCCACAGGTCTATGTTTTCCTGTAGAAGCATTTGTTTTCTTTAGTATGCAATTTCTACTAGTTACAAATTTTTAGCTTGCATCGTTTTTCCATTAATAGTATCAAAACAGCATGGAGAGGTTGGAAATAGGGTTGGAAAATGGAGAGCGAGAATGACAAGCAGCAAAAGGGTTAGCACAAAATACCCAGGAGTTTTTTACCGCGAGGTAGAGCGTCTTGGGGGGCAAGGAAGCGAGAAGGTGTTTTACATTGTCTTTAAAAAAGACGGTAAGGTGCTTGAGGAAAAGGTTGGGCGGCAGTTTGCCGACGACATGTCCGCTTCTAAAGCGTCAATTATACGTGCGGAGAGGATAGAAGGTAAGCGGGAGTCACGGAAGGAAATCCGGCTGAAAGCGGAGTCTGAAAAACGAGCGCTGCTGAATCGGCCTACTGTTGGATATATCTGGCAGGAGTACCAACTTCAAAACCCCACAAAAAAGTCACTAGCCACTGATGGGTATAACTTTAAAAGCCATCTCACAGGTTTTGCGGATAAAACACCAGATGAAATTTATACTGCAGACCTTGCGAAACTTAAATCTGGCATGGCGGCAAAAGGCTATAAACCTGCAACTATAAAGCACGCCATTGTTCTTTTACGGATGCTCATCCGCTTTGGCGTGAGGCAAGGCTATTGTACAATGCCAGATCCAGCCAAATTACAGTTTGAAGTGCCGCGAGTAGACAACCAAAAAACAGAAATGCTTACACAAGAGCAGCTTATTGCTTTTGAAAAAGCCCTTAGTGAAGAGGTAGACCAAAATTCTGCCGCCTTTATGCGCTTGGCACTGCTAACAGGCATGCGCAAAGGCGCGCTTATGGGGTTGCGGTGGGAAGATATTGATTTTACGAATAATATTATTACATTACGCGGAGAAGTGGCAAAAAAAGGTAAAACGGAGCGTATCCCTTTAAATAGCTCCGCTCGGGTAGTTTTGGAATCTGTCCAGAGGACGGACAGCCCCTATGTTTTCCCGGGTAAAGATGGTGGCCCCCGCAAAGATTTTCGCCGTGTGGCTAAGCGGGTAAAAGCAAAAGCTGGCTTACCAGATGATTTTCGACCCTTGCATGGTTTGCGGCATACTTATGCCTCGTATCTGGCTTCCAGCGGCAAGGTGGATCTTTACACTTTGCAAAAGTTGTTGACCCATTCCAGCCCCCAGATGACGCAACGCTACGCACATTTAGCCGATGAGGCCATGCAAAGAGCCGCAAGTGTAGCGGATGATGTTTTCACAATATCTTCAAACGCTTCAGCTGGTGAGTAAGGTCTTCCGCAATAAGTGAGCGATTTTTTTGGGTGATTTTCCAATGATGATTAGCATTAAACTTCTTATCACCCAAATTAACGTAAGGGTGCTTACTAGTTGTAGCAAATTCCTGACACGCACCCAACAGGGTATTTATACGAACCATTTCAGCGTTTTTAGCAAAATCATCATCCTTTTGATGCTTATAAATGCGAGCAAAAACCGCGATATGATCTAGCCCCTCAAGTTTAAGGATGTAGGCGTTTATGGCATCCTGGATATTAACGTTGCAACCTGTAGAAAGGATAGCCTTGTAATAGCAGATAAGCCATTCGCATGGATTATCTGCTGGATCTGGGAAGGACGAAAAATCTACTTGGGGTAAGCAACGCAAGTCTTCAGTTTTAAAAATCAGCTTATTAAAGCGATGCGAAAAATCTTTCTCACCTTTTTCAAGGTCAAAAAAGTAGAAAA
>CAZPTC010000009.1:0-12468 GCA_964589455.1 uncultured Desulfovibrionaceae bacterium
CCCCCCCCCCCCCCCCCCCCCCCCCCCCCCCCCCCCCCCCCCCCCCCCCCAAATAAAATTAATTCTGCCATTTGCCTTTTTCGTAGCGGGGCAGTTCGGTGAGGCGGCGCACTTTCACGCGCTTAAAGTCACCGGAGAGGGCTTCGTCCTTGGTTACGCCTTCGGACTCGTAGTAGCATTCCACATACATAAGTTTGGCTATGTGGGTAAACTGCTTTTGCTCAGAGGGAATAAGCTGTGTAGCCAGGCTTTTTTCGTCGAGTTCGATATACGCAGCGACATACTTACCGTCTTCACGCTGGGAAACAGCGGGTTCGGACTTACAGGGGCGTAAGTTACGGTTAGCGCGTGTAAAAAATTCCTGGGCGAACTCGTCCAGTTTCACCTGGATAGCGGCATCGTCTTCTTTTGCGGCAGCCGCAAAGGAAGGAGCAGCGGGGAGCATAAAGCTCAGAGCCAGAAGCAAAGCAAAGAGAGATTGGCGCATGGGGGAGTTCCTCGTGTTGACGTGAAAAAACCCGGAAGCAAAGGCTTCCGGGTTGTATCAGTCGGGCTACACGTTTAGTTGAAGATAATTTCAGCGCGACGGTTCAGGTAGCGGCCTTCAGCGGTAGCGTTGTCGTACTTGAAGGACTTACCCTTGCCAACGGCAAGAATATTAGCAGCGGGGATGCCTTGCTTGACAAGGTAGGTCTTCACGGAGTCAGCGCGGCGCTGGGAAAGACCCATGTTGTAAGCGTCTGTACCAACGGAGTCAGTCCAACCTTCAAGGAGTACCTTTTGGTTGGGGGAAGCCTTCAGCAGGGTGGCAACTTCGTTCAGGATGCTCTGGCTCTTGGCATCAAGGGCAGAGGAGTCGAATGCGAAGTTAACGCCGCGAAGCATAAGAACTTCTTCACCGGCGATGTCATAGAACACGTCGGCAACAAACTTGTCCACAGCGGCTTGGTTAGCAAGAAGGTCAGCGCCTTCCACTTTAACGGTGCAGCTGTTAAGGGCAGCGATCTTGTCCAGGGTAGCCGTGCCTTCTGGTGTATCCGCAAAAGAAATGATGTGGAAGCACACGCCGGGTTGGGCTTGGTAGATGGCAGCAGCTTCAGCAACAGGGTCAATACCCAAGTTAGAAGCGCCGTCAGTCACCAGGATAAGAGCGGTGGGGCGAGCCATTTTAGCAATGTCGCCAGAAAGGGGGGTCAGCAGGTTGTTACCCATGGGGGTAAGGCGGCCAAAAATAGGCATATCGCTGCTCAGGGTAGAAACAGCCTGGCCATAGGCGGCCTGGTTCCATGCGCCGTAAGGAACTACGGTGCTGGCAGGGGCAAAGGTATGCAAGCTGGCAGCGTAGCCAAGATCCGGGATACCGGCGTTGACTTTAGCCACAACTTCTTTGGCGGCAGTCATTTTGACTAACTTCAGGCCAGGATGGGTCATCATCATAGAACCAGAATAGTCCATAAGGAAGTCGAAGCTGTCCACGGTGCGGACAAGGCCGACGTTTTCCACCGCCATGGCGGGGCTGACACCCAGCATAAGGGCGGCAGCAAAAAGCAAATTACGAAGCGATTTCATGTGAGCCTCCAATAAAATTTTATACGGCAAGGAACTTGGTTTTGTTTATAGCAGAACTACCCCAAAGTGCAAGTAAAATAAAGCATGAAAAAAAGATATTTTTCAAATTTTTTAAAATTTCAACTACTTGCAACTTGCACTTAACGCAATGTATAACAGAAATAATGCTGTTGCCTGCAACAAAAAGTACATTTACACAGAAAAATGCTGTCAGCAGGGTGGCAAAGAAACATAAACAACAAAAAAAGCAATTGCTTCTGTGTAAGTAAAAATTTTGACAACTGTTAATAACAGAAAACAGCTTGTTTACAGCAACAGACAAGAAGAAAAAGCGTAAAAGAGGGGCAAAAGGCAAAAGAAACATGCCATACCCCATATTGGAGAATGGCGTTTTCCGTAATAAAAGGCAGCCTTAGGCTGCCTTTTATTGCAATTACACGCAACCGGTAGGCTTGGGAAGGCCAGCCATTTTGCAGGCGCCTTTGCCAGGACCGGAGGGGAACAACTCATACACTTCTTTGAGCTTGTAACCCGTGTTTTTGGAGAGGATGCGCACCATAGGGGCGATACCGTTTTTCTTGTAATAATCCTGAAGGAAATCGAGGATCTTTTGGTGATCTTCGTTGATGACGGTAATACCTTCAGATTCTTTTACATACTCCATCCACTCGGGGCACCAGTCGTCGAAACGGAGTAAGAAACCATCTTCATCCACTTCGAAACTTTTCCCTTTGTATGTGACTTCAGCCATGCACGTCCTCCAGATTGAACTGTGTTAATTTTTGCCAGTTAGCCAATGGATAACCAGCGTGTACAAAAGACAAACGAGGGGCTTCTCTCTTGCAGCAACCCCTTTCTGGGGCAACTTTGCCATAAGTCCCCCAAAATAGCAAGCCGTTTTCTGGCTGATACCCATGCCCGGAAAATAAAAAAATACGATATCCATGCAAGTGGTTAGCCAGGTATGCGCTGCGGGTAAGTTTAAAGTTCGTGCACTTTTTCGCGTACCCAATAGAGCATATGGAATTTTTCTTTTACCCCGTCAATAAGCTTATTTTCATCTGTTCTGTCCATAGCGCGTATACGCAGGTAAACTTCGCGGAAGTTCTCCCCTTGTGTACTTGGCGCAGTAAGCATAGAAACAAGGCTGCCATTATAGTCACGCAGTACATCCAAAATAGGGCGCACTGCGCCTGGCAAATCTTCCACAACAAGGGCAATTTGCAGGCCACCGTGGCGCACACCTGTTATTTCTACCAGAACTTTGAAAATATCGTGGTCCGTAATAATACCCACAAGGGTACCTTCATCGTCCACCACAGGTACTGCCCCAAAAGAGCGCTCTTCCATTACTATAGCCACGCGCTCCACTGTGTCCATATAATTTACGGTCACAGGGTTGGGGGTCATAATATCCTTTATTTTTATTTCTGACAGCAGGTAGTACAGCTCGTGCATATCCAAGGTTGTAGCCTTGGAGGGCGAGGCGTCTTTAATATCTCTGTCAGAAACTATGCCAATTACCTTCCTGTTTGCGTCAATAACAGGCAGACGGCGGATATCATGCTCCTTCATCAGCTTGGAAGCTTTAAGCATGCTTGTTTCCACTGTCACAGCGGTCACATCTGTGGTCATCCACTCACGGATAAGCATGGGCACTCCTCATGGCGCTGGGCGCCGGCCTTACACTATTCACGGCAAAAAAGCCTATGGCTTCTGGCTTCATAAAAACGCAAATTTCACAGCCAAACAGCTTCTTTCTTTTCTTTACACGAAACGCAAGCTTCTTTCAAGCCCTGTTTCTGCACTTTCAAAAACTGCACAGAAATTCCCGGGTAACACGGCCTGGCTATGCAGACAAAACCAGCTTACGCGGCACCAAGGCAGCATTTTTTATACTTTTTGCCACTCCCGCATGGGCAGGGGTCATTGCGGCCCACTTTAGGCTCTGCACGGCGCACAGGCTTGGGGGTTTCCACAGTGCCTTCCACATAATACCACACGCCGTTTTCTTTACGGAAAAAGCCATTTTCCCGCAACTCCTGGGGCATGCCTTTTATTTGATAAAGCGCGCGAAAATCCACTTCGCCCACTTCATCGTCCGGGCCGCCATTAACTGTGCGCAGAATTTCCAGCTTTTGCCAGTCCATGAGGGAAGACCACTCCTTAATTTCTTCGGGGGAGCTTTCTTCTCTGAATTCCGGGTGGGTGCTTTGCTCTAAAAATTCATATTTGCCAAGGGCATGGGCGCTGTAACGCGCACGCATAAGAGCTTCGGCAGTTTGGGCCTTGCTTTGATCTTCAAAAACAGGGCCGCAGCAGGCTTCCAGCGTAAGGCCGGAACCACAGGGACAAAGTGTATTTTCCATAGTTTCCATGACAGACATGTATCCTTTTACAAATAAAAAATGTTACCCATTAAACATAGGGGGAAAAAAGGTGCTTTGCAAGAAAAAAATGCAAAATTTGACTACACATTACGCTCCCAAGGTATTGCTGCATTATACAGCGCACGCCACACAATAAATTGGCTATTCCCCGCCCTCCCCTGTCTCTGGCTCAAACTTGCACACAGGGCACACCAAATGCTTGCCTTTGGCCTTTGTACTTTTTTGTAATACAAAGGGGTTATGGCATTTTGGGCAGGGGGTAGGCACAGGTAAGTCCCATATTGCATAGTCGCACTTAGGGTACTGGTCGCACGCATAAAATATTTTGCCGCGTTTGGAACTTTTTTCTACCAGCTTGCCATCTGCACATTTTGGGCAGGCAACACCTGTGGGGTATGGGGCTGCGTGCGTGCATTCCGGGTAGCGGGAGCAGCTTAAAAAGCGGCTGCCAGTGCGGGACTGTTTAAGCACCACATCTGCCCCGCACACCGGGCAGGAACCCACAACCTGCCTTACAGGCACCTGCTTTTCCTGTATTTGGATAGCGCCCTTTTCATCCCTTGTGAAGTTAGAGGTATACTTACATTCCGGGTAACCGCTGCATGCCAGAAATTCCCCGGCTTTACCAAACTTGACAGTTAGAGGCTTGCCGCATTCCGGGCAGGCAAGGTTGGTTTGCATGCCACCCTTAACAGCCTTCATATTTTTTGCAGCAGCATCCAAAGCCGGGTTAAAGTCTTTGGTAAAATCTTTCAGCAAAAGTTCAAAAGAAAGCGCACCATCTGCAACTTTGTCCAAATTATCTTCCATAGAGGCGGTAAAGCCTATATCCATAAGATTGGCAAAGTGTTCCCGCAGTTGCTGCACCACAACATTACCCAGGTCTGTGGGGGCAAAGTGCTTGTCTTCCACACGCACATAGTCCCTGTCCTGTATAGTAGAAATAATGGCGGCGTAGGTAGAGGGGCGGCCTATTCCACGTTCTTCCAACTCCCGCACAAGGGAAGCTTCTGTATAGCGGGGGCTGGGCTGGGTGAATTTTTGTTCCTTGCTCAGATTGGCCAAACGCAAAACCTGGCCCTGGACAAGTGGGGGTAAAGCGCTGTCTTCTTCTTCCGCGCTTTTGGGCATAACCACAAAAAAGCCCGGGAAAAGCATACGCTCCCCTTTAGACTTCCATTCCGTAGGCCCGCATGTAACAAGCACATTGGTATCGTGGAAGCGGGCAGCCGCCATTTGCGAAGCCACAAAGCGGCTCCATATAAGGTTATACAGGCGGAACTGGTCTGGGTCTAAATATTCGCGTATGGAAGTGGGGGTAATATTTATATCAACAGGACGTATGGCTTCGTGCGCATCCTGGGCAGAATTTTTGCCCTTAAACACACGGCCCTTTCCCCCGCCTTTCATAGCAGGGGGTAAATACTCCGGCCCATGATTTTTTTCTATAAATTGGGCTGTGGCTTCGCGTGCTTCATCCGCAATGCGTACAGAGTCTGTACGCATATAGGTAATAAGAGCTGTTGTGCCGGCTTCCCCTAATTCCAGACCTTCATACAGGCGCTGGGCGCACGTCATGGTGCGCTTGGCAGAAAAACCAAGGCGCTGGTTGGCGGTTTGCTGCAAGGTTGAGGTAATAAAAGGCGGCTGGGGGTCACGGCTGCGCTCTTTTTCCTCCACACTTTTTACCACAAAAGGCTGGCCTTCCATACTCTTTTCCACAGCAAGGGCAGCGGCTTCATCCGGCAAATTGGGCTTTTTGCCCTTTACCTTCACTAAATCTGCCTTAAAAGGAGGGGGTACCTCCGCCTCAAGCAAAGCTTTGAAGACCCAAAATTCTTCTGGTACAAAAGCCTGGCGTTCTTCCTCCCGCTCCACAATAAGGCGCAAAGCCACAGACTGCACCCTGCCGGCAGAAATGCCCCGTTTTATGCTTTTCCACAATAAGGGGGAAATTTTGTAGCCAACCAGCCGGTCTAATACACGGCGGGCTTGCTGGGCATCAAAAAGGTGGCTGTCTATTTCTCTTGGGTGAGCAATAGCTTCCTTTACAGCGCGGGCTGTTATTTCGTTAAACTGTATACGTTTAATATTGGTGTTTTTATCTTTAATACTTTCTGCAATATGCCAGGCAATAGCCTCGCCCTCACGGTCTGGGTCTGGGGCAAGGTATACGGTGTCTGCCTTGGCAGCGGCTTCGCGCAACGCGCTAACCACTTTTTCTTTACCCTGTATGGTAACATATTTGGGCAAAAAGCCGTGGTCTTCATCCACCCCTATTTCTTTAGGTGGTAAATCGCGTATATGGCCCACACTGGCTTGTACATTAAAAGACTGACCCAAAAATTTCTTAATGGTTTTTACTTTTGCCGGTGATTCCACAATTATCAGGTCTTTGGTCATAGGGGCTTTATCTCACATACTTTTTTTACAAATGAAAAGACTTCCAAAAATGAAAAAAATCGTCTATAAATATACCTGGCATGGGGGAAAACCCATGCGCATAACGGCCGCAATGGCAGAGAACAGGTTTTGGGTCAGCTAAAGGATTAAGCCAGAGGATCAGGAGAACGTGCTGCTGTGAGTCATACCCCGTTTTACGCTATCATCCCTTCCCGTTACGCTTCTACACGCCTGCCAGCCAAACCACTTGCAGATATTGGCGGTAAGCCCATGTTTTGGCATGTGTACACGAGGGCGAAAGAATGCGCAAGCCTCAAGAATATCTGGCTGGCAACAGACGATGCCCGTGTGGAAAAAGCCGCCGCAAGCCTTGGTGTGCCCTTTATACACACAAGCCCAGACCATGCATGTGGGACTGACAGAGTAGAAGAAGCCGTGCGCCTTTTGGGATTGCCTGAAAATTCTGTTATCGTCAACATACAGGGCGATGAACCTCTTTTAAACCCCGCCATGCTGGATGAGCTGCTTGCCCCTTTTCTTCAGCAACCTGGCCTTACTGCCTCTACACTTGGCACCTACGCAACCAAAGAAGAGCAAGAGTTTATTACCTCCCCCAATAAAGTGAAAATTGCCCGCGCACAAGATGGCTTTGCCCTGTATTTTTCCCGCTCTCCCATACCTTTTGGCAGGGAAGAAGAAGCCCCTGTTTTGTTCCATATTGGCCTTTATGCCTTTACAAGACAAACACTTGCCCGCTTTACTTCACTGCCACCCAGCCCTTTAGAAAAGTTGGAAAAGCTTGAGCAGCTTCGGCTTTTGGAGCACCATATTCCCTTATACGTTGCCCTTACCGCTTACCGCAGCCTTGGCGTGGATTCTCCGGAAGATCTGGCACGTGTGCGAGAACTTTACAGCCTCAAAAACAAGGTGAGCGCGTAATACGCCGCCCTGCCCGCAAAACCCGGTATAGCCATACTATGCCAAAAAGCATGAGGGAAATACATGTCTGCTGAACTTACCAGAGCCCGCGCAAAACTTTCCGGTATTAATGCACTTGTGCGGCAAAAAAAGTTCCTGCCTGCTATACAAACCCTGTATGAGGCTATTCCTGTTATATTTAAAAACCCCCTTCTTAAGCAAGAACGCGGAGAATTTGAGCGGCTTATCTCTGATGCAACCTACATTATTATGGCAGATCCCATAGTACGCAAGTCTGCTGCACTGGAAATAAGTTACACACCAGGAAAAGAAAAAGAGCTTATGGATGGCCTGCGTATGCTCATAGAAGCCTTTGAGGATACCATGCAGGATGAAGCGCGGGAAGAAATGGCGCAGGCTATCCGCCTGCGCAAGGCCCAGCACTTGCTCCAGGGTGACCAGCTTTTAGAAGCAGGAGACCAAGAGTCTATCCAGGCGGCCTGTGAACTTTTCCGCGCATCTGCAGAAGAATTTTCAGACGACACTGCCCATGTGGCAGAAATTGGGGAGCGTCTGCTTGCCGCCAAACAATACGAAGCCGCCTTGCCTTACCTGAGCAAAGCCTATACAGAAAGCGCAGAAAGCAAACATCTTTTTAATTCCATTGCCATGGCCCAGCGTAAGCTTGGCAAATACCCAGAGGCGGAACAAACGTACTTAAAGGCTGCCCAAGGCGGAAATAAAGACCCCAACCTCTTTTTTAATCTTGGCCGTTTGTACCTGGACTGGCACAAATGGGATAAAGCCATAAAGGTGGGACAGATGGCCCTGAAGCTTGACCCTGATTTTGAAGAAGCGGTTAAGCTTATCACCTATGCCCAAAGACAACTTGCGAAACAATAGGAGTAACCATGTCTAAAAACATTTTGATAGCCGTGCTGGCTTTTGCGCTCTGCTTTCTGGCAATCGGCGGTGTAGCCCATCTACGTACACTTGAAAACACAGAAATTGACCCCACTGCCTATGTGGGGCTTGTGACCATGCGGGACTTTTTGCCGCCAGAAACCTATAAAAACACCGTGTTACCCTTCTTACAGGAAGCCATGAAAGATGGCAAAATTACCCGTAAAGAACTCAGCACCCTGCATGAACAACTGAATACTGCAACAGCCAGTCAGGGTGGGCTTGGTGCCATAGCACTAGAAAAAGCCAACCAGGAAACCATGCAGGAAAAAATACAGCGTTATTGGCAGGAAGGTGCCCAAACTGCCAGAGACTGGAAGGATGACTTAGGCCATTCTTTAAGCCGCTTTTTTGATCACCTGCTGGAAGAACCCGCGCCTGTCCCTGCACCACACAAACAAACCCCGGCTCCCCAGGCTCCCCAAGCTCCCTTAGAAGAAGCGCTGTAGCCTCCCATTTCTTAACGCGGTTTATGCCCCCAGGCTTTTGCCTGTGACAAAGCTTGGGGGCTGTCTTCTCTCTTATAAGGATACCCATGCCAGAACAAGAACAACACCCTCTTTCTGAACAGCCCATTGCAGATTCTGCGCCTGAAGCAGGCCAAAATGCTACTCAGCCTGACCAGGCAAACAGCAATGGAAGTGACCAGGCAGAGGCACGCAAACAACAAATAGAAACTCGCCTTACCCGGCTTAAGCACAGCGCCAAAGTATGGGCGCGCATGATAAAGCTGGAGCATTCCCTTTTTGCCTTGCCTTACGCATGGCTGGGGGCCTTTTTGGCCGCCGGGAGTCTGGGCGCGTTCTGGCCGCCTTTATGGGAATTTATTTGGTTAACAGTGGCTATGGTTGGAGTGCGCAGTTTTGCCATGACCCTTAACAGACTGCTGGACTTACCGTACGACGCTATTAACCCGCGCACCTGCCGTCGCGCCCTTGTAACAGGGGATATATCTGTCAGGGCAGCGCGCTTTTTTGCCTTTGTTTCTGCCCTTGTGTATTTTGGGGCAGTGGCGCTTATTAACACAACGGTGCTTGCGCTCTCCCCTGTGCCTATTCTGGCAATTATTCTGTACAGCTATGCAAAACGCTATACCTGGCTTTGCCATTTTCTTTTAGGTTTTTGTCTGGCCTTTGCGCCTGTTGCTGGCTGGCTTTGTGTGCAGCCTGTGCTTACCTTGGAAGCTTCGCTTTTTTTCCTTGCCGTGCTGTTTTGGAGCGCAGGCTTTGACATGATTTATTCCACACAGGATATGGATTTTGACATTGCGGCCAACCTGCATTCTGCGCCCGTACAGTTTGGTATTCCCTTTACCCTCACTCTTGCGGCGTTTTGCCACGTTTTGTTTGCCATTTTCCTGTACCTGGCTTTTTGGAGCACTGGCCTTGGGCTTATTGGGGCCATTACCTGGTTTATAGTGGCTGGCCTGCTTGTATGGGAACACCGTATGGTAAAACCAGATAATTTGGAAAAAGTGAACACCGCCTTTTTTACTCTCAACGCTGTAATTGCCGCGCTGGTATTTGCGGGCACCATTGTGGCCCTGTGGATGAATGGGATTTGAATATACCCTGAGGTATGCGAAGTATACCTGCCCGGCGGATTTGCGGGTTAAATTTCAGTGCAAAACCTTCTACTTGACAGTTTTTTGCAAGCGCACTATTTTATTGCTACAAGGTTAAAGGGACAGGGGCAAGATGTTGGCACATCCTGCCCCCCGCGCGAACCCCTTCTCCTTAAAACGAGTTAAGTTTTAATGGAAAAGACCCCGGCAGTGTCTCACCACTACCGGGGTCAACTATTACCTATGTTTTACTGGGCAATGCTGGCTTTAAGCAGCATACACAGAAGGATAATAATCACCAGAATAGTGGTGTATATGATATGCTTACACATACCATCCTCCTTGCGGGGTATAATTTCGCGCTGTACAGTTTTAAGGAGGTTGTGCGGTCTATAATGGAATTATAAAAATCGCACAAGGGGATTATTTTTGCCACACACTTTCTTTATTTCCCTGGTGCAGTCGCCAGATAATAGTCAATATATTAGAGCAAAACCTTCTACTTGACAGTTTTTTGCAAGCGCACTATTTTATTGCTACAAGGTTAAAGGGACAGGGGCAAGATGTTGGCACATCCTGCCCCCCGCGCGAACCCCTTCTCCTTAAAACGAGTTAAGTTTTAATGGAAAAGACCCCGGCAGTGTCTCACCACTACCGGGGTCAACTATTACCTATGTTTTACTGGGCAATGCTGGCTTTAAGCAGCATACACAGAAGGATAATAATCACCAGAATAGTGGTGTATATGATATGCTTACACATACCATCCTCCTTGCGGGGTATAATTTCGCGCTGTACAGTTTTAAGGAGGTTGTGCGCTCTATAATCAAATTACACAAAACGCACAAGGGGATTATTTTTCCATACGAATTTTTATGCAAAAAAGGCAAGCACATTCACACATGCTTGCCTTTTGTTTTTACACTGACCCAACAAAAAACTATTCTTCAGCCTCTATTTCCTCTATATTTGGCTCTTCTCCGCAATTTTCATATTCGGCAAGGCGCGCTTTTTTGGCGGCTTCCTGCTTGCGTTCTCTTGTACCCAAACTGATATTTTCATCCCATGCGGCGCTTTTTTCCTGATGCCGGGCAAACACAAGAAACCCTGTGTGTGCGGTCATACGGTCATTAGGCCGCAATCTATCGGGCACAGCTTTCCAAGAGCGGATAAGAATTTCAGAAACTTCCACACTCTCAAACGGGCCTTTTTCCAAAGCCAGCAAAAGGCGTGAAACCTGGTCAACAGTTGGCAGTAAAAAGGCTAAAGCTGCGCCTGTTTTAAGGGCAGGCAAAGCTAGGGGCAAATAATCCCACGGGGTGCGCACATCTAAAAAAAGGGCATCTGCCTGCCGGGTTTGCGGGCTAAATTCCGGTGAAAAACCTTCCGCAATATCTCTGTGGTAAAGGGTAACATTGTGCCCAAGCCCAGCCCATTCTAAGTTGCGGCGGGCAAGTTTATGGAACTCTTCCCGCGCTTCAAAAGAATGCACTTCCCCATTGCCGGAAAACCAGGAAAGCGCCAGTGTAAAGCCACCAGAGCCAGAACCAGCCTCCAGCACTGTGCGGCCATTGCCCACCCCCAGTTTCATGCAGATATAGCCCATATCCTTGGGGTACATGATCTGGGTCTGGCGTTTAATGCCCATAACCAGATCATCTAATAAAGGCTGTAACACACGCAAAGGCACACCCATTGTTGTAAGGGCTTCCTGTCCATAGGGGGTTTGGGCCAGTGTTTCCATAGAAAGTATGCCGTCCTGGCTGTGCCAGTCCTGGCCTTCTTCTACACGCAGAATACGCTTTTTGCCGCGCGGGCTTATAAGCAAAGCAAGGGAACCATAAGGGGGCATAAGAGTACTTTAGGGCTTAGAAATAAGCGTACTTATTCCATGTTACTGAAAAGATGCTTGAAAAAATAGTCGTACATAGAGCGGATATGCAGGGCAAGCTTCAGGGTAAGTGGCTTCATTTGCCCTTCTGGCACACTGGAGAAAGAAAGCAGGTGACGCGCCACATCCTGAAAATCTGCATCGCCATGCACAGCAAGCACATCCACATACTGGAGGATAAGATCATTTTCCTGAAGGCGCTTGTCACGCTCGCGGGGGGTTTCCTCCAGCCTGAACTGCATATACTGGGTAAAAATCTGGGCATGGGCTTCTGGAAACGTGCGTTTTAAACCAAGACGCCATAAAGCCACATACAGGGCTTTAAACTCTGCCTTTAAACGCGCTTTTTTGCCAAACTGCATACGCCCAAGATTAAAAACATCCAGCTCTCTGGCATAATCCAGCTCTCCCAGCATAGTATGGAAGTTTTGGATAATATTGCGGATAATGGTTTCATCCGGCTTCATTACAGCATACAGGTGATTCACAAAAACTCCTGGAAGACCTACGCTGATTCCCCTGAACGGCTGCCTTGCCGACCGCCGCCGGTTCTGTTTCTACGCGGCTTGGTGCGTGCCTGCGCATCACTTTTCCTTTCATCTTTTCTTTCGTCTTTGCGCTCGTCTTTTTTTACAACCTTTCTTTCGCCTTTCCGTTCATCGCTTCGTTCACCTTTCCGCTCTTCTGCCGCTTCTCTTGGGGCTTTTGCAGAAAAAGCACGCCTGCGGTTTTGTTCTGGCTCGGCAGGCACGGGTTCATCTAAGCTTGCA
>CAZPTC010000009.1:12478-23703 GCA_964589455.1 uncultured Desulfovibrionaceae bacterium
TGCAGAAGAAGCAAGGCTTGCCTGGTATTTTTCATCCAGCAAAAGGGTAAGCAAAAGTAAGGAGTCTTCATCATCGCTCTGCCCCATTTCTTTCGCAAGGCCAAGAAAACGGCGGGCACGTTCCAGCTCCAGCCCCGTGCAGGAACGCTTGCGCGCTTCTAAAAGGGCAAGCACACGCTGGCCTACCACCTTGGCCACATCTTCATCAGTGGGGGCTTCAAGAGGGGTCATATCTATTTTATAAAAGCGGGCAATGCGCTCTAAATCCAGCTTTTGCATCACATCCACAAGGGAAATAACAGTGCCTACGGCACCTGCGCGGCCCGTACGGCCAGCCCTGTGTATATACGATTCCCTGTCTTCAGGCGGTTCATACAAAAATACGTGGGAAAGCGCGGGTATATCAATGCCGCGTGCCGCTACATCTGTTGCTACAAGAAGGCGAATACGACCTTTGCGCAGGCGGTTAAGCACGGCCTCCCGCTTGGCTTGCGCCAAATCTGCAGAAAGCTCATCCGCATTATAGCCAAAACCTTGCAGCACGCCCGTTACATAGTGAACGGTGGCCTTGGTATTGCAAAAAATAATGGCAGAATCCGGGTTTTCTGTTTCCACAAGACGCACAAGGGTTCTGTCTTTATCCATAGAGCGGCACGCGCACATATAATGCTGTGTTTCCGCCACATGTACAGAACCTTGGGAAAGACTAAGCATTTCCGGGTCACGCAAAAACTCACCCGCCAGTTTGCGAACGTGCGGGGGATATGTAGCGCTAAAAAGTGTGGCAAGTATGCGGTTTTTAGGCAAATACCGCTGTATTTCTTTCATATCTGGGTAAAAACCTATAGAAAGCATGCGGTCTGCTTCGTCAAAAACCAGCATTTTCAATTCTTGCAAAGATAAACTACGGCGCAGCAAATGGTCTAACACGCGCCCGGGTGTGCCCACAATAACCTGCACACCATGCTGCAGGGCTTCTAATTGTTTGCCATAGCCAACGCCCCCATAAAGGGCGACAACAGAAAGGGTTTTCCCAAAAAGAACAGCGGCTTCATGCTCTACCTGGCTTGCAAGTTCGCGCGTGGGGGCAAGTATAAGGGCCTGTACAGCCTTGCGCTCCGGGTTCAGTTTTTCCAGCATGGGCAGCAGATAGGCACCTGTTTTGCCACTGCCAGTGCGGGATTGCACCATAATATCCCTGCCAGCCATAAGGTAGGGCAATGCATGTGCCTGCACAGGCATAAGCGCGCTCCAACGGGCGGCAGCACAGGCTTTTTGCAAGATGGGGCTTAAATCTCCCAGCGCATACGGGGGAAGGGCATTTTCAGGCTCTGAAACAGAGAGGGCCGCGTTTTCGTTCATGGGGTTCCTTTTTTATACACCAACACTTAATTTTTCTTTTTTAAACGCAAGAGTGGAAAATGTCAAGATAAAGCTTAGTACTGCAATACGAGGATAATTTCTTATTGCAGCTTGCCTTAATCTTTTGTATACAGCAACAAGCATTTTATTCCTGCATTCTTTCTCTGCCAGTTTCGTAATGCAATACGATGGAAAAAGCAGGAGCGGACTTTGCCCACAATCGCACGTATCTGCAAGGTGCAGAACAGGCAAGGCCCTTATAAAGCCGCAGAAGAAAAATACACGGAGCTCCATGGATATTTTCTTTCTTGTTCTTCTTATTGTTTTAAACGGCGTTTTTGCTATGTCAGAAATAGCGCTTGTTACCGCCAAAAAAAGCAGGCTTACCCAACTTGCACAAAAAGGGGATAAAGGCGCCGCCCTGGCCATTAAGCTGGGGGAAAACCCCACGCGCTTTCTTTCTACCATACAAATAGGCATTACCTCTATTGGTGTACTAAGCGGCATTGTGGGGGAAGCTGTGCTTGCCGCGCCCCTTGCCCGCTTTTTGCAAGGCATTGGCGTGCCTGTTGCCCCAAGTATGGTTGTGGCCACCGCAACAGTAGTTATATTGGTCACCTATTTTTCCATTGTGTTTGGGGAACTTGTGCCCAAGCGCATTGCCCAGATAAGCGCAGAGCCTATTGCCCGCGTGATGTCCCGCCCCCTTTCCTGGGTTGCGGCTATCTCGTACCCCTTTATAGTGCTGCTCTCTTTTTCCACAGATACGGTGCTGCGCCTTTTTGGCAAACAAAAGCAGGAAGCAGACCTTACGGAAGAAGATATACAGGCTGTTCTGGCAGAAGGCTCTATGCTTGGCGTGCTGGAACAAAATGAGCACGATATGATGCGCAATGTGTTTCGCCTGGATGAAAGGCCCATTTCTTCTTTTATGACCTCCCGCGGAGAAATTGCCTTTTTGGATACCGCAAAGTCCAAGGAAGAAAACTGGGCAACTGTTTTGCGCTCTAACCATTCCCGCTTTCCAATATGCACAGATGGCCTTGAGAATATACAGGGGGTCATGCACACCAAAAGCTTATTGCGCCAGCAAATTGAGGGAGATGCCTTTAATCTGGAAGACAACCTGGCCCCTTGTGTGTATGTGCCAGAAACGCTGAGCGGCCTGCGCCTTTTAGACATGTTCCAAAAAACTGGCACACAGATGATTTTTGTAGTGAATGAATACGGGGATGTGCTGGGGCTTGTTACCCTCAACGACGTGCTGGAAGGTGTAACCGGGGAATTGCAGGAAGAAAACCAGGAAGACCCTTGGGCTGTGCAAAGAGAAGACGGCTCCTGGCTGTTTGATGGCCGTATACCCCTGGTGGAACTTCAGGACAGGCTGGGCATAGACCTGCCCCACCCGGAAAAGAAAGGCTACAACACCTTAGGCGGCATGATGATGCACCTTTTGCACAGTGTGCCCAAGCCTGGTGAAAAGGCAGAATGGGAAAACTGGGTGTTTGAAGTTATGGATATGGACGGGCAGCGCATTGACAGCATTTTGGTAACACCCAAAGCTAAAAAGTAAACCAGCCTGTAGAGTATATCTGAGGATTATTCCGCACAAAAAAAGACATCTTGCGATGCCCCCTTATACCTATAACAAGCCCCTTCGGGACTTGCGCCGCCTACCATAAGCATATCCACAAATTATCGCAACAGCTTGCGATAATTTGCAAAAGACACGCTTGCCTCGTCGTGACGGCGAAAGTAAATTTCGCCTACTCCTCGCAGCGGGCGGCAGCTCTCACTGCCGCCAGAGCATTTCTCGTTTATTAACGGAAATGCTCCGCTTCGCTTGCTGGGCGGAAAGGCACGGAATTCGCTCAGTTAACGACGGCGCTTACGCCGTCTCTTCGCTCTTCCAGGTGCTTGCTGGCTTTGCCAACAAGCACAAAAAAAGACATCTTGCGATGTCTTTTTTTGTGTTCAAACCGAAAAATCTCTTTTACCAGGCAGAACGGCGGGGAGGACGCGGAGCGCGGGGTTCCGCTTCATTCACGCGCAGGGGGCGACCCTGGAACACATTACCGTTCAGGGCTTCAATAGCAGCGCGGCCACCGGCATCTTCCATCTCCACAAAGCCAAAACCGCGAGGACGGCCTGTTTCACGGTCAGACATAAGCTTCACGGAAAGAACTTCACCAAAGCCAGAAAAAAGGGATTGGATACTTTCTTGATCCGCAGAAAAAGGGAGATTCCCCACATAGAGGGTTATAGCCATGAAAATCACTCCAAAAGGTTTGGGCTTCGATTCTCAATTCTGGAGCCTGGCGCCATGCAAAAGCCCAAAACAAAAATACTACCGCCGCATTAAACAAGACGTTTTATCTATAGGCGTTAAAACACACACTGTCAAGAAAATCACAAGCAAGAAAAAATTTTTTGCAAACTCTTTCACCTCCCCCATTTGCTTATACCAGAGAATACAGCGGGTTTTGGTGCTTTTCTTGCCACAATATATTTTATACTTCTCAATAAACTTTGAAAAATAGCACAAAAAAAGTCCTTCTTTTAAAATTTTTGCATGTTTGCATGTAAAACCTCTACAAATTCTTTCAAATTTATCATGCTCCACAAAACACCAGGCAACTCAGCATAAAACACGGCATGTTGGGTTAGTGAATTTTTTTACAAAATAGATATGTTGACATAAGAAACACACCCTACACCAAACTTTTTATGGCCCATACACATGCTGTTATTAAAGCCAATATAGCCACTAACGCTTTAATGGGGCGCTGGGGTAAAAATTTCTGGGTGCGTGCCCCCGCATACATGCCCACAAGACCGCCAAAACCCATAAGCAAACCCAAAGCATAGTCTGGCAGAACAGACATTGAAGGGTAATAAGGCGCAAAAAGGGAATAGCACAAAACTCCGGCAACACTGGTCATAAGCGTGCATAATAATGTTGGGCCAGCCACCACATACACAGGCAAACCAAAAAAGGCCACAAGAAAAGGGGAAAGTAATGAGCCACCGCCCACACCATACATGCCGCCCACAATGCCAATAATGGCGGTTAAGCCCACAACAAGAGACACAGAATAGCTGAATTCTTCTCCTAAATAGCTAAACCTAGGCTTATGCCAAGGGCTGGGCAGCCTTTGGGGCTGGGCAATACCAGGCGCAGGCCTGGCGGCTGTGCCTTTTAAGTCCCACAGCATCCTGCCACCCACAAAAAGCAACACAAGAGCGGCAAATGCCATAAATGTACGGGTATCAGATAAATATTCCAGCCGTATATATGTGCCAAGCACAACACCCGGCAATGTAGCAAGTGCGCATACCATGGCAAGGGGCAGCATAAGGCGGCCTTCTCTGACATAACGCCACACCCCGCCCGGTGTAGCCACTATATTGAAAAACTGGTTTGTGGCACTTACAGATGGCGCTGTATACCCCAAAAACGAAACTTGAAATGGCAGAAGCAAAAATGCCCCGGAAATGCCCCCCATAGAGCAAAAATACGCCACAAGAAAACCCGCCACAAAGGGCACATACGGGGCTACTTCTACGCCAGAAACAGGGAAAAGCATGGTAATCCTCCCTACGAGAAAACAGTAAAAACCTCTCTGGGCATTACAGGCACAGAGGGGCATAGGAATGTGCATGCACATGGCTGCGCAGCATATACCTACTGGGAATGCAACGCAAATTCACAAGAAAAGCATGTAATACTTTGACAAAAAAAAATAAAAGCGGTATTTGCTTATCACACAGATGTCTGCCAATCTGGCACAAACGCCCCATGGACTTAACGTAAGAGCGCAACCAGCGCAGTAAAATATTCTCCGTTATTAATGGAACGTCTATGTCTACCCAATACCATTATAATCAATTCCCCCCTTCTACTCTGCAATGGGAAAAACTTATCCCTCTTATTGGGCCAACAAGTGCAGCAATTGCACATTATGATGGTATACTTTCTGCTGTGCCAAATGCCGATGTGCTGCTTTCCCCCCTTACCACACAAGAGGCCGTGCTCTCTTCCCGTATAGAAGGCACACAGGCTACAATGGGAGAAGTGCTGGAGTACGAGGCAGCAGGGGATACAGGCAAATTTAGCGAAAGCCGTACCGCTGATATATATGAAGTGCTTAATTATCGCAAAGCCATGCATCACGCAGAAAATGAGCTTAGAAAACTGCCCTTGTCCCAGCGGGTCATTAAAAGCACGCATGGAGTTTTACTTTCTGGGGTGCGCGGACAAAGCAAAGCACCTGGGCAGTACCGCAAAACACAAAATTGGATTGGCCAAGATGGCTGCACAATGGAAAGTGCCTATTATGTGCCCATACGTGCAGATAAACTGCCT
The DNA here is from genome assembly GCA_964589455.1 of uncultured Desulfovibrionaceae bacterium. Taxonomy (GTDB): domain Bacteria; phylum Desulfobacterota; class Desulfovibrionia; order Desulfovibrionales; family Desulfovibrionaceae; genus CAZPTC01. The sequence goes on from CAZPTC010000009.1 coordinate 18,207, forward strand.
GGTGCCATGGACGTATGGGAAAAATTTATCCATGCAGAATATATGGATAGCCTTGTGCAACTTGCGCTATTGCATGTAGAATTTGAAGCTTTGCACCCATTTTTAGATGGCAATGGGCGTTTAGGCCGTATGCTTGTGCCTTTATTTATGTGGCAAAAGAATATTCTTTCCCGCCCCATGTTCTATATCAGCGCTGCATTTGAACGTAACAGAGACGCCTATTATGCCCACTTGCGTGCTGTATCACAACAAGGAGCATGGACAGAATGGTGCATATTTTTTTTACAGGCTTTGCATACCCAAGCCAGAGAAAACACACAGAAAGCGCGGAACATTTTGGTTTTGCATGAAGCCATGAGGCGTGAAACTCCAGACATCACCCATTCCCAACATGCAAGCAGAGCTGTAGACTGGATTTTCCGTTTTCCTATTTTCCACGCATCAGCCTTTCTTCAAGACGCAGAAATCCCAGAACCAACGGCCAGACGTATACTTAATACACTTGTAAAAAACAATGTGCTCACGCTTGTAAGCCCGGCAAGTGGTAGAAGGGCCGCAATTTATGCCTTTCCCCGTCTCCTCAATATAGCTGAGGGCAAAGAAGTTTTTTAACTCGCTCCTATGCCACACAACCCACTTTGTCTTGCATATTTTGCAAAATATGCAAGACAAACTTTCTTGTCTTGCATACACGCAACACAAAGGCAGATTCCCCACAAAAAAGCTCTGCCTGACATAGGATTATATCCGGTACCTGGCCTGCAGCCCAAGCGCCTTCCCTACGCAAAGCCTATACGCCCACCGCCAGATTTTTTTACTTTATACATAGCGTGGTCGGCTTTTGCCAATAACTCTTCAGGGCTTACACCATCTTCTGGGTAGCAGGCAACGCCAATACTGGTATTACTGAAAATTTCGCCATTTTGCAGTTTCCAGGGCTTTTTAAAGCGCTCGTGGATAAAGCCAGCCAGGTTTTGTATCTGGCTATTGTTTATTTCACCACTGATAATGGCTACAAATTCATCGCCCCCATTGCGATATATAGAGCCTTTCAGCATGGGAATGCTGGAGAAAAAAGTGCCAAGCTGTACAAGAAATTCATCCCCTGCATCGTGCCCCAAGGTATCATTAATGGATTTGAACCCGTCGATATCAAAAAAAAGGATATAGGCTTTCTCTCTTTTCTGGGCATTGCTGATGCGGCATTCGCAGTCGCTTATAAGTTTGCGGCGATTAGGTAAATTTGTGAGGGCATCGTAATTGGCAAGATATTGGATAAGTTCTTCATTGCGCTTATTGTCTGTAATATCTGCGCTGCTTACCACATGGGCAAGGCGTCCATCTACCCAGCGGAAAGCGGCACTGAACACACGGAACCACGAGCCATCAAAGGGGCGCTGGTAATCCCATGTATAAACCTTTGTGGGCTTAAATTCTTCATCTATCAGCTTTGTCTGCGGGCAAAAATCGCAAGGCCCTGTGCGGCCGGGAAAAAGCACTTCCCAACATTTATGCCCAAGCATACGGGAAATGCCCCCATAAGGAGCCGCCATAGACTTATTAGCGTATAAGACTTCATGGGTATAAAAGTCATTCACATAAATATCTATGCCCGTATTATCTAAAATGCTTTCTAAAGAATTTTGGGCAAAAGTAAGCCTGTTTTGGTAAGTGCGCACACTTATACAACGCCCTAGCATGGCAAGCAAAGTAGCAAGCAAATCTACATGGTCAGGGGAAAGCGCATCACTTCCTTCTGCGTTGAAAAAAACAAGCAGGCCATATATGCGTTCTTTTTCATCTACAACAGAAACCGTAAGAAGAGATGTTGCAGAAAAAAAAGCAAGTAGTTCTTTTTCAAATACTGTATTTTCGTCACTTTTTTTAATATAGGTTATAGAATCACTGGCAAGCTGGGCACGGTATTTGGCTTTTATTTTTTCAATGGCAAAACGTTCGCGCAGTTTTACTTTGCCAGAAATAGAGCGTTCCTTTAAATGCAGGCGGTTATTCTGGTCAATTTCATACACCAGGCCACAGTTAAAGGAAAAATTACTGCAAATAAGGGCAAGAGCCTGCTCAACAGATTCTGTGCGAATGTGTTTTTCTGTAAGCAGTGCCGCTAAAGTTCGTATAAGTCTATCATCTGCTTTTTTCAGCATAATATGCTCCAAGATCTGCCGTTTTTTCATGCAGATACAAGGTAAATACCAATGGTGCAGCACACCTTGGCAGTGAGTGTGTTGCGCATGTTTTTATTGGGGGTGTGCTAAGGCCTCCCGTATACGGCAAACACCGCAAAGGTCAAGCGAGGTGGGGTAGCCGCAACGGGCACAGGGACGCGGGCTGGTGCCCGCATGGGCTTCTGCACGGGCAAACAGGGGACGGCCACGCTCTAAAAAGCCCTGGTAAAAGTCTATCTTACGGCCGGGCATAGCGTTTTCTAAATCCAGCCAAAGCATTTTGTATATAGAAAAGGTAGCGCCTTTACTATATGGGCATGGGGCATAATGGTTTTCTATGCCATTAAGAAAGGCAAAATTGGCGGTTTCAAACTCAGTAAGACGCCAAAGCGGCTTAACTTTACGCGCAAAACCGTGGGGGGTGTTTTCCGCGTCAGTCACTTCTTCCCCGTGGGCAGCACCTTCTGGGCTTTCTGCACTTAAGGCAGGGCCTTGGTCACTTAAATACGCAATATCCCAACGCAGGGTATTGCTGGTAAGGCGGGCAATTTCATCGTCTAAATTATGGCCGGTTGCCAAAACATCAAAGCCTTCATCCATAGCCACTTTATTAAAATAATAGCGTTTTATTTTGCCACAGGCAGAACATATTGGCCTGTTCAGCCTTTCCCGAACCTTGGGTATGGCAAGGCCTTCTTTTTCCATTTCCAGCACACGCAAAGGCAAGGCATGTTTGGCGCAAAAACGCTCTACAACTGTACGCGCAGCATGGGAAGAACGTGGTATGCCAAGGTCTATATGCAAACCCTGGGCATTATACCCCAGTTTAATAAGCGCCAGCATAAGAGAGAGGGAGTCCTTCCCACCAGAAAGAGCCACAAGAATACGGTCTTCTTGTGTAAAAAGGCACTGGCTTTCAATGCCGCGCGCTATTTGCTTTAAAAAATAGGTTTGGAAGCATTCTGCGCAAAACGCAATATTATGGCTGGGTAAATCCACAACCGCTACTTCCCCGCAACGGCGGCATTTCATATTGTTTCTCCCCTTTATGTGTTTTATGAGTTTACCCTTGCCTCCCAGACTGGTCAAGGAAAAACCGCTGTCTCTATGCCCGTGTTGCATTTGCGACAAAGCGGCATCTTTTTGAAAAAAAGTACGGCATTAGGCAGGGCTTGACCCTTTGCTTAAGAAGGATTAAAAAGGAGCAATTACTTCTTTACTTCACAAACCACGAGGTTGCTGTGCGTACGCTATTTTCCTGTTTACTTCCCGCGCTTTTGGCAGTTTTGCTTTCTGCATCACCAGCCAGAGCAGAAATAATGATCGATATTAATGGCGCTGGCCAAAATATTGTTAACCTTGCTATGGCGGCCCCTCTTACAGGCCCCAGTAAAGCTGCAACAGGCCTGGGTGCTGAGTTGCACACCGCTGTGAACCAGAACCTGAGCTTTTTACCTTTTATGCGCCTTACACCAGACAACGCCATTTTAGGCGGTACAGTGCTGGCCGCAGCCCAAGGCCCGGAAATGGACTTCAGACGCTTCCAGCTTGCCGGTGCAGACCTGCTCATCACCGCATTTTGGCCCAATGGCGATGGCCGTAACTCCACAGTAGAGCTGCGCGTTTTTGAAACCTTTTCTGGCAAGTTTATTTTTGGCAACTCCTACGCAGGTGTTACCAAGGACGAACTTTACAATGTAGCAGACCGCTTTTGCGCTGACCTTATGGAAGCCCTTACCGGCAATGGGGACTTTTTCCGCTCTACCCTTGCCTTTGCCAAATCTTCTGGTGCAACCAAGCGCGATATCTGGCTTGTAAAACCCACTGGCCGCGACTTACGGCAAATAACCAATATACCGGGTACTGCCATGTCTCCCGCATGGTCACCTGATGGCCGCTATGTGGTGTTCAGCCACCTAGACGACTCCACCCACGCCCTTGGTGTGTGGGACCGCCTGAGCAATAAAGTTACCCGTATCCGCTTTCCCGGCAACACCGTTATTGGCCCCGCTTTTATGCCGGATAACAAAGTGGCTGTTGGCCTTTCCACTGGCTCCTACCCGGATATTTTCCTCCTGAACCACAAGTTTGAGCGGGAACGCCCCTTAGAAGAAAGCCCGGCTATTAATGTTTCCCCCTCCTTTGACCGCACAGGCACGCGCATGGCCTTTACATCCAGCCGTCTTGGCGGCCCACAGGTCTTCCTTAAAGACCTCACAACCGGCAATGTCAGCCGCGTAAGCATGAATGGCGGTTATAATACAGAGCCAAGCATGAGCCCGGACGGCACCCTGGTGGCCTTTAGCCGCCTTACAGATTCCGGCCACCGCATTTTTGTGCAAGACCTTCTTACAGGGCAGGAACGCCAAGTTTCCTTTGGGCCCGGTTCTGATGAACAGCCCAGCTTTGCCCCAGACAGCTACTTCTTGGCCTATACATCTACCCGTAGTGGCCAAAAGCAGATATACCTTACCACCCGCCACGGCGGAGACGCAAAGCTTGTACCCACAGGCGGCGGAGATGCATCCTTTGCACGTTGGGGAAAAATTCCCCAAGGGGAATAGCAGCTAGGAAAAAACAAAGGGCAGCGCCAATGCTGGTATTCCCGCCAGGCACCCCTTTGTTTGCGGCTTGCACCAACTACTGCATGCTTGACAAAAATTTCAAGTGAGATACAGTTTCCGCTATCTTGTGCAACTGCTGTTGCGGGAGCACAGCAGGACCAACCTTTAGCGTCCTAGTCACAAACTTTAGGAGAATGTATGAAACGTTTACAAAAACTCGGCCTTCTTTTGGTTTTAGTGTTTTCTTTGGGCGCTTTTGGTTGCGCCACCAAAAAAGAAAGCACCGAACCCCTGCCTTCTGACACCACTGGCGCCATGACTGCCCTTGAAATGGCCGCCCAGACCATTACAGATGGCATTGTGTACTTTGATTTCAATAAATACGATGTAAGGCCCGAATACCGCGATATGCTGCGCCAAAAAGCAGAACTTATGCGTCAATACCCCAGCATCCGCGTGCGTATTGAAGGCAACTGCGACGACCGTGGCACCCAAGAATACAACCTTGCCCTTGGCGAACGCCGCGCCCGCTCTGCCTATGAATACATGGTTATGCTTGGCGTGAACCCCAACCAGCTTGAAATGATCAGCTACGGCAAAGAACGTCCTGCTGTTACCGGTTCCGGCGAAGCTGCGTGGGCTAAAAACCGCCGCGACGACTTCCGTGTTATCGCCCGCTAGAGTAGTGTAAAAAGTTTGTTGTGTGGGGGGGGGGGGGGGGGGGGGGGGGGGGGGGGGGGGGGGGGGGGG
>CAZPTC010000010.1:0-23215 GCA_964589455.1 uncultured Desulfovibrionaceae bacterium
GCATGTAGATGTGCTTGCCGTTTATGAAACTCTGCCCAGCAGCAGCCAGGCAGAAGAAGTGAAAAAACGCATAGAAGAAGGCACATTAGACTGTGTAAGCTTTGCTTCTTCCTCTACTGTGCATAATTTTCTTGCGCTTATCCCGGCAGAAGTTTTGCGCCAGCACCCCCAGGTGCATTTAGCAAGCATTGGCCCCGTGACAACCAATACTCTGGCAGGTTATGGCCTTCATGCGGATATTACAGCGGAAGAATACACCCTGCCCTGCCTTGTTAAGGCCATTTCTGCCACATTGGGGGCAGAACCCAGGCGCATAAAGCCCATATCTCCGGAGGCCGGGGAATGAGCCTTGCGCGCATAGCCATTTTGGCCTCTGGCACAGGCACAAATGCTGTTGCCATTATAGAAGCTGCGCAAAGTGGTAAGTTACAGGCAGAGATAGGCCTTGTGCTTTCTAATAAGCCAAGTGCCAAAGTACTTGAAAAAGCCGCTGCGCTCCATGTGCCAACGCTCTGCCTTGATCATACACTTTTTGCCAGCCGTACAGCTTTTGACCAGGCCATGCTTGCCGCCCTTAAAGAACATAAAACGGATATTGTGGCTATGGCAGGGTATATGCGCCTTGTCACGCGGGAGTTTTTAGAGGCTTTTCCGGGCAAAGTGCTCAACATTCACCCTGCTGTGCTGCCTTCCTTTAAAGGCGCCCATGCTCTGGACGATGCCGCTGCTTATGGCGTAAAAATGACAGGCTGCACCGTGCATTTTGTGAGTGAAGATATGGACACTGGCCCCATTATTATCCAAGGCGCAAGCCCTGTTATGGAAGAGGAAGACCCGGAAGCCACGGCTTCCCGTGTACACGCAATGGAACACCGCCTTTTCCCGCAGGCTCTTGCATGGCTGCTGGCTGGCCGCTTATCCATACAAAGGGAGCGTATTGTCAGCCTCAAGGCAGATGCGCATGCAAAGCCCGCACCTCTTTGCCCGTTTCCCCACCTGGTATGGCCGCCACTTGAAAACCCCTTTTAGCATAAAAGACTTAAATATGAACGATTGTAAGGAGATACTATGACATCAGAACCCGTAGCCATTACCCTGAACAAGGATGAACAGCGCTACCTTTTTGATCTGGTGAAGCTGGCGCTGGAGCGCGGCACATCAGGCAAGGGCCTGCCAGAGCTGGAGGAATTGCCAGTACCCCCCACAGAAAATCTTAAACAAAACGCCGGAGCCTTTGTTACCTATACAAAAAATGGTTCTTTGCGCGGTTGCATAGGCAATATGGGGGCAGACAGCCCGCTGTATATCACCGTTTTTTCTATGGCATGGCATGCAGCCTTTGGTGACAACCGCTTTACCCCAATCACCAAGGAAGAATTGCCAAGTATTAGCCCGGAAATTTCCGTACTTGGCCCTTTAAGTGAATGCCCAAGCCAAGACCTTATTGAAATAGGCAAGCATGGTGTGGCGCTTACATCCCGCGGGCGCACAGCAGTTTTTCTGCCCCAGGTACCCTTGGAAAATGGCTGGACAGCCACAGGTACATTGGAACAATTATGCCGCAAAGCCCATTTGCCCCCAGGAACATGGCGTGACCGCACAGCGGTTATTTACTGGTATGAAGCCACAGTTATCCATCCGGAGAACTAAAGCCTGCTGTCTGTAACCAGGCGAGTTGCGTATTCACAAATAACCGTTTGAGGTTGCTATGAAAAAAAGTATTGTATTGGCTTTGGCTCTCAGTCTTTTCTGTTTGCCAGCTTTTTCTGCGGCATACGCAGAAGATGCCAAACCCCTGGCAGACACTCCCCTCAAGCTTACCCAGCGCAGCACCCCTGTAGCTGTTGAGCATAGCGGTACAGACAACCTGGGTGCGCAGCTTTCTACAAGCGTAAAAGAGCGGCTTAACGGCAGTAATCTTTTTCTGTTGGAAGAAAAGGATGTGCCCAAATTCCGTATTTTACTCTCCACAAAGTCAGAGTTTGAAGGCCGCCCTAATTTAGGCAGCGTATACGCTGTGGTTTGGGTTTTTTCCTTAAGTGATACCACATTGCGCCACTTTCTTTTGCGTGAAGTAGGTATTCTTGCCCCAGAAGATGTCAATTCAGTTGCCGCAAAAATTATTGAGCAGACTGACCAGCTTGCTGTACGCTACGGCTACCTTTTCCCGGAAAAACCCCAGCAGTAATATGGCCATACTGGGCACTGGTATAGACCTTGTGGCACTGCCACGCATTGCACAAAGCCTGCAACGCTTTGGTGCCTCTTTTGCTGCCCGTATACTGACAGACCAAGAACTGGCTGCCATGCCAGAACCCCAAAGCTTAGAGCAGAAGTCACCTGCCCCAAGGCTGGTAGACTATGTTGCGGCACGCTTTGCGGCTAAAGAGGCCGGTTCTAAAGCTATAGGCACAGGCCTGGCTCTTGGTGTTACCCTGAAGGATTTTTCTGTCCAAACAGGGGAATACGGGGAACCCAGCCTGTTGCTTTCTGGTCAGGCCGCATTGCGGGCAAGTGTCATGGGTGTGCAAAATGTCCACTTAAGCCTTTCCCATGAAAAAGCTATGGCTTGCGCTGTTGTCACGTTGGAAGGCACTGCCCCATCTGCACTTTGCGATGCAAGCAAGGCGTATATCCAAGAAGAAAGTGTTCTGCCGGCACTGCGCCACCCTGCTGCTCCTGCCCATAAAGGGGAAGCCGGGAGAGTGCTGATAATGGGTGGCTCAGAAGGTTTGGCAGGTGCGCCACTGTTGGCTGGCATGGGCGCTTTGCGTGGTGGCGCTGGCCATGTAACACTTGCAGCGCCTGCATCCGCTCTGGCAAGCCTTGCTCTGCCCCCGGACTTTACCACAATCGCCTTGCCAGAAAAAGCAAAGCCAGCCTTTAAAAACCAGTCTCTTGCCAGCCCTTCTGCTACATGGGAAGCTGGCTATCTGCCACGCCTTGCACCTGTTTTGGAAAAATGCCAGGCTGCGGCTGCGGGCATGGGCACAGACTGTATGTCTGCCAGCTTTTTGCAGGCTTTGCTTACCTTGCCTTGCAAGGCAGATACTACTGCTTTTGAAGTGAGTATTCCCAAAAGGCCTCCCCTTGTTTTAGATGCGGGCGCTTTGCGTGGCCTTGCGGCTGCCCCGCAGCTTTTTTGCGCTTTAACCCCGCAGGATATTGCCACACCCCATGCAGGTGAGGCAGCGGCTCTGCTTGCCTCCCACTTTGCCACCCCGCAAAGTGTGCAGGAAAACAGGCATGCTGCTCTGGAAGCGCTTATGGATACTGCCCCTTGCGTTTGGGTGCTTAAAGGCGCAGGGCAAATGTACCCTACACTTGTGGGGCAAAAAACGGCTCAAGCAGCACCCAAAGTTTTTGCCTGCCCAGTTTTTGCGCCTAACCTTGCTGTTGCCGGCTCTGGCGATGTGCTGGCCGGGCTTTTGGCTGCTTTGCGTGCGCAAGGCTACAGCGCCTGGGAAGCGGCTGTTTTGGGTGTATGCATCCATGCACAGGCTGGCCTTCTTCTCCAGACACAATTCCCCCACAGGGGCAATTTTGCCAGTGAAATTGCCCACGCACTTCCCCAGGCTTTTGCTCAAGTTACACTTTAACCCCTTATTTTTATGGCTGTTTATCCTTACCGCATACCCTCTGCCATGCCAGAAACACCCCAAAATCCCGGCGTGTTTTTTACTGAATCTGTAGCAGATTTGGAAACAGTGGCGCATGCTCTCGGCACCCTGCTTTTTGCAGAAAAGATGCAGGGAAATAGAAGTGATAAGCCCCCCATGTTGTGCCTGTACGGGCAATTAGGGGCAGGAAAAACCACGTTTGCGTCTGCACTTGTGCGCTCTATGCCTGGAGGGGAATACGCAGAAGTGGCATCCCCCTCCTTTACACTTTGTCATCGCTACCCTACCCGTCCTCCTGTGCTCCATGCAGACCTTTACCGCCTTGGCGAAACATTTGCCGCAAGCGCACAGCGCGCTGCTTTACCCATAAGCTTTCTCCCGGAAGAACTGGTGGACATTTTAGAAAATGGCCCTGCAATTTCCGCATATAATGAAGAATATCCATTTATTATACTGGAGTGGGCAGACTATCTTCCCCAACAGTTTTTCCCTGAACATACACTTTGTATTGAAATTCTCTTCCCATTCCCTACAACAGAGCTGGACTTTAAAGGCTATCTGTGCGAAACAAATCGAGTCCTGCACTTCTTTGGAAAGGGTCCTTCCATCCATCCCATTTCACAGGCATTGTCTTCTTTTCTTTTTCCATCTTAACTTTTGTATGGTACCTACATGGCGATAATAGTCCAAAAATTCGGGGGAACCTCCGTAGCAGATTTGGAGTGCATGAAAAAAGTACGCGCTAAAGTGCAAAGCGAACTTGCGCAAGGCCACAAAGTTGTTGTGGTGCTTTCTGCACGCGCTGGCAAAACCAATAAACTGCTGGAAATGGCCTACCAATGGTCAGATGACCCGCACCCTGCTGAAGTGGATGTACTGCTCACAACAGGTGAACAGGAATCTGTGGCACTTTTTGCCATGCTTTTGCAGGACGCTGGCATTAAAGCCCGCTCCATGCTGGGCTTGCAACTCCCCATTGTGACAGATAACAGCTTTGGCGGGGCGCGCATTCTTTCTATAGACGCCACCCGGATAGAAAAAGAGCTGGAATTGTACGATGTTATTGTTATTGCCGGCTTCCAGGGCTGTACAGAAGACATGCGCCTTACTACCCTTGGCAGAGGCGGCTCTGATACATCCGCCGTGGCTGTAGCCGCTGCTCTTGGCAGTGTGGAATGCCATATTTATACAGATGTAGACGGGGTTTATACAACTGACCCGCGCTCCTGCCCGGAAGCCAGAAAACTGGACCGCGTTTCCTATGACGAAATGCTGGAAATGGCTTCTATGGGCGCAAAAGTATTACAAATACGCTCTGTTGAGTTTGCAAAAAAATATAAAGTACCCGTGCGCGTGCTTTCCACCTTTACGGATGGGCCGGGCACCTTAGTTACACAGGAGGACAACCTTATGGAAGCCGTGCTTGTTTCTGGCATTGCGTACGATAAAGACCAGGCCCGTGTTACCCTTTGCGGCATACCGGATAAACCAGGCATAAGTGCGGCCATTTTTGTGCCTCTGGCGGAAAATGATATTCTGGTGGATATGATTGTCCAAAAAGCCAGCCGCGATAATATAACAGACATGACATTCACTGTTTCCCGCAAAGATTTAAAAAAAGCCCTTGGTATTATGGAAGAAGTGCGCTCCCGTATTGGGGGAGAATGTGTGGAAAGCGATTCCGCTGTTGCCAAAGTTTCTGTTATAGGTGTTGGCATGCGTAATCACAGTGGCATTGCCGCTGCGGCTTTCTCTGCACTTTTCAAAGAAAATATTAATATTATTATGATAAGCACTTCAGAAATTAAAATTTCCTGCCTTATTGATGAAAAAGAAATAGACCATGCCGTGCAAACCCTGCATACTGCCTTTGGACTAAATAAAACCGATACCGAGCTGACAGCATGATTGCCTTGTATGATACCACCCTGCGCGATGGCGCCCAGTGCGAAGATGTAAATTTAAGCTGCGCGGATAAGCTGAAAATTGCCTTAAAACTGGATGATCTGGGCATTCCCTATATCGAAGGGGGCTGGCCTGGCGCTAATACTGTGGATACAGAGTTTTTTGAAGAAATCCGCTCCTATCAGCTTAAAAACGCCAAAATAGCCGCCTTTGGCAGCACCCACCATGCCAGTTCCAGCGCATCTTCAGACCCTACCCTTGCGGCGCTTGTTGCCTGCCATGCCCCAGTGCTGACTATTTTTGGGAAATCCAGCGAAGTACACGCCAGAGAAGCCCTGCGCCTTGATGGGGCCAGAAATTTAGAAATTATCCGCGACTCTGTGGCCTTTCTTAAAAGCCACGCCCATGTGGAAACTGTGTTTTTTGATGCAGAACACTTTTTTGACGGCTATAAAGATAACAGCGCCTATGCGCTTTCTGCCTTAAAAGCCGCCCAGGAAGCGGGCGCAGATGCCCTTGTGCTGTGCGATACCAATGGGGGTTCCCTTCCCCATGAAATAACAGAAATTGTAAGCGCGGTTAAAGCGGCTTTCCCCCATATCACCCTTGGCATTCACGCCCATAATGACTGCGAAATGGCTGTGGCCAATTCGCTTGCCGCTGTAAGAGCCGGTGTGCGCCATATACAGGGCACCATGAATGGCGTGGGAGAGCGCTGTGGCAATGCCAACCTGTGTTCTGTTATTCCTATTTTGGAATTGAAAGAGCATACCCCCTGCCTGCCAGAGGGCAAGCTTGCCCTGCTTACCGCAACATCCAGCTATGTGGCAGAAATTGCCAATATGACGCCTTTTAACCGCCAGCCCTTTGTGGGGCACTCTGCTTTTGCGCATAAAGGCGGGGTGCATGTGAGTGCGGTGAATAAAAATTCCAGCCTGTATGAGCATATTGCGCCAGAACTTGTGGGCAATGGCCAGCGCATCCTTATGACAGATCTGGCAGGCCGCAGCAATATTGTTTCTCTTGCACGCCGCTTTGGCTTTCACCTGGATAAAGATGAACCTGTGGTAAAAGGCCTTTTTAATGAAATGAAAAAAAGGGCCAGCCTTGGGTATGACTACGCCACTGCAGAAGCCAGTATTGAGCTTTTGCTTTTGCGTAAATTAGCGCGCCGCGGTGTGCGGGAATTTTTTAAACTTCTGCAACTACGTGTAGTAGAGTACAAAATGCAGGCAGATATGCCCCCACTTGCAGAAGCCACTATTATGGTAGAAGTAGAAGGCGTTGTGGAACATACAGCCGCTACAGGCATGGGCCCAGTCAATGCACTGGATAATGCTTTGCGTAAAGCGCTTTTACCATTTTACCCCAGAGTGGCAGATATGCGCCTTATGGACTTTAAAGTGCGGGTACTTTCCGCCAGTGTAGAAAAAAGCGCGCATAAAGACACCACCCCAGTCACTTTAGGGACAGATACCGCAATAGCTGCTGTAAATGCAGAAGCAAGCAAGGGTACTGCCTCCGTTGTGCGCGTGCTTATTGAATCTGCAGATAGCGAAACAAGCTGGATAACAGTGGGCGTTTCCTACGATATTATAGAAGCAAGCTGGCAAGCCCTTGCTGATTCTGTAACCTATAAGCTATATAAAGATGAGTGGAAAGAACATAGCAGTGTGTAGATAAAGATATAGCTGTATAAATAGGTTTTTACCTCGATTAATACTCCCAAGAGATTAGCTATATATTTTGTGCTTAGTGAGCATGTTATGGTATATATTCTGCTGGCTTTTCTTACACTTATTCCTGCAACGTGCCATGCTACGCTTTATGGTAAACCAAACTTTTCTCGCTCCTTGGGAAAAGCTTGGCTTCTGTATGGATCTCTTAGCTTAACGTTTTCTTTTTTCTTTTGCTCCATCTGGCTTCATAGTGATCTGTTTGAAGTTGCCTTGCTTCTTCTTAATATGCAAAATACAACTTTTGTATACAGATTTGCAGGCTGCTTTATTGCATCGCTTTGCACAATATTTTTAATTGATATTTTGTATCATAACCTCTCTGCACGCGAGCAAATTGTTACTATACACAGCAAGCTACTTGCATTCTTTTTCTTTTTGCTTGTTTTTCTCTCAATTGCCACAAGCTGGATACTTAATACGTATCCTATTCATAATGCGGAATCAGTAATTATTACACTTAGCTTGCCGTTAACTATAAATGATACCAGCGAAGGAATGTTTTTCACGTTTTCATTTTTACTTTATACAAGTATTTATTGCTTTATTCTTTTCCTTTGTTTTGCTTTTTGCCTGAATGAAATGAGGCAAGATAAAAAAACATTTTTACTGCGTTATGTAAAATATGCGCTTTGCCTGGGGTATTGCACTTTTTTTGTTATCTTAATTGCTAACCTGCCAATAGCTCGCTATATTCAAGCATACAAGGCTATATTTGGGTCATCAGTACCGTATGAATTTTATAACAAATACTACATATCAACAGAAACAGCAGAGATACGTTTTCCTGAAAAAAAACGGAATTTAGTAGTTATTTTTTTAGAAAGCTGGGAAAGTGCCTTTTTGGATGAAGATCAAGGAGGAATGTACCCAGAAAATCTTATGCCTGAATTTTGCGCCCTTGCAGAAAAAAATATCTATTTTAGCAATACAAAGGGTATAGGGGGCGGTGTTGACCTGTATAATACAAACAGCACTATCAGCGCAACAGTTGCTAAGTTCAGCGCGACTCCTTTAATACTTTGGCAAACCCCTGCGAATCCAAGTGAAGCGGAAAGCGAAACATCGCAGCAAACGCAAGTAGTAGCATTAGAAACTGTTACCATTAATGACGTTCTTAAGCGCGAAGGGTATAACCAAATTTTCAGCTATGCTTTTTATAAAGAATTTGCAGCACGGGGCCTTTTTTTTGAAACCCACGGGAATATGCCCTTCCATGACTTACCGTATTTTGAAGAAAAACATGGCAAAATCCCCGATGAAATAAAAAATCGCTGGGGATTTGACGACTACTTGCTATATACCTTTGCCAAGCAGGAGCTTACAGAGCTGGCAGCAGCCGGAAAACCATTTTTTTATGGTTTGGCACTGGCAGACAGCCACACCGGAGAGTACAAAATTTGTGCCCTTTGTGAAAAACCAAAAGAAAATACAAAGGAAAACAGGCTGCAAAGTGTTATACGTTGTATGGACAAACAATTTGCCGCATTTATTAGCTGGGCAGAGGTACAGCCTTGGTATGACAACACCACAATAGTTATTTTTGGGGACCATACATTTCCCCTGCCGGAGCAGTTACCAAAGAAGCTAGAAACCCATGTTTGGCTTAACTTTTTCATCAACCCCGCTGTTACCACAAACAATACAAAAAACAGGCAGTTTTCCTCTTTTGACATGTACCCCACTATGCTGGAAGCCATGGGTGCTACAGTTGAAGACCATGCACTTGGTTTTGGGCGTTCTCTTTTTTCTGACAGGCCCACTATTTTAGAAGAAACAGGCAATCCAATCTATGTAAATCTTGAACTGACAAAGGCTTTCCCGATCACACTAAGAAATGCTACAGGAAAATAAACAAAGAATTACTATCCGCATATTCAAGTTTTCTTATTTATCCCCTGCTTTATAAAACGTTATATTGCGTTTTGTGTTCCATTCCCCCTCACCTTTTTCCTTGTGTCTTTTTAAGGTCAGGTGTATATATCCCAAAGCAATTTACCACGTTTATCTCGGAGGAAATATATGAAAAAAATACTTGCTGGCCTTTTTTTGGCGGCCCTTCTTTTACCTGTGCATGCTTTTGCTGCATCCGATGCAGAGCTTGCAGCCCAGCTTGAGCGCCTGCTGAAAGAAAAACCAGAGCTGATTATGGATGTGCTGCAAAACAACAGCGAAACCGTGCTGGATATTGTGCAGCAAGGTTCAGACTTACGCCGCCGCCAAGCTTTTAACAAGCAATGGCAGGAAGATATAAAGACGCCCAAAACCGTTGCTATGGAAAACCGCCCCTTCCGCGGCCCGGAAAATGCGCCCATTACCCTTACCGCTTTTTCAGATTTTACCTGCGGCTACTGCCAGCAAGCCACATACACAATAGAAAACCTGCTTTCCCGTTACCCGGATAAAATACGTTTTGTATTCAAGCAATCCCCCCAGGATGCAGAAATAAGCCGTTTGGCCTCCCAGTGGTTTTTAGCGGCGTACCGCCAAGACCCAACCAAGGCCTGGACTTTCTACGAGCTGCTTTTTGCCAACCAACGCGACTACTTTGAAAAGCCCAAAGAAACCCTTACCCAGGTTGCCACAGAAAGCAAACTGGATATTAAGGCCCTTGAAGCGGATCTGAAAAACAATGGCAAAGCCATAGACGCCATTATCCAGCAAGATACAGAAGATGCAAAGCGCCTTGGCTTTCACGGTACCCCCTATTTTATGGTGAATGACCTTGTGATACGCGGCGCTGTCCCCCTTGAAATATTTATTGACGCTGTAGAATTTGCCTTAAATACCAAAAAATAAGGCATTTTAGCGCCACCCGGCAAGATAAAATGTTTAACTGTGTTCCCTGCCTTGCAGGGAAACAAATAAAGGCCGGCTTTCCCCTTGTTTACAGGAGTAAACAGGAGTATAGCCGGCCTTTATTTGTATTTTTGCCATAAGGCTATGCCCTATGGCCTGGTTCTGAAATGCGGGAACATATCCCCGCTATACAGGCGTACCCCTGCCTGTGCATAGGCCGCTGCCACCTGAAAGGCTGCCAGGTCATCGTAGGTATTACTGACAATCTGCATGCCAATGGGTACATTATTACGGGCAATACCCACAGGTACATTGACTACAGGGTAGCGGTTTAACAAGTTCCAAATATAGGCAGTGGTAAAATCAAAAGCAGAAGTGGGGTTGCCGCCAAAGACTTTACTGGGGTCAAACTCTGCCGCTATACTGGTTGTCGTCACTGTGGGCATAAGTAGCGCAGAATAGCCTTGGCCGAAAACTGTTTCCTGCAACTGCGTGTGCAACCTTGCAAGCTCGTTTCCACTTTCAAAAACTTCTTCTGGTGTTGGCGGTGTCACGCCCATAAAGAGCATTTGTACATACGAGGTAAGGTGTTTTAACTCTCCTACACCCACCATACTTGCCGCAGCGGGGCTGCTCAGCACATTCGCAATATACGTTTTTACTATGTCTTTATGCGTCCACCCAAGGTTTACCTCATCCACTATAGCGCCTTGCGCACGCAACACACTGGCAGCCTGCCCCAACGCTACTACAACAGCAGGATCAAGGCCTTGCGAGGTCCATGCAGAAAAATAATCTACCGCAATTTTTATGCCTTTAACGCTTGGATATTGTAAAGGATATTCCAGCTTGGGGCGCAGGGATGAATGCACCTTTGGGTGCGGCCCAGTAACCGCATTTTGCAGCAGCACCATGTCCTCAAAAGTTCTTGCCATTGGCCCATACGACTCATTGGCTGTTTCAGATGTTGCTACGCGGCCAAAAGGAGGCTTAAAGCCATAGGTGCCGCAAAAAGAACTGGGAATGCGGATAGACCCCCCAATATCAGACCCTGCTGCAAGCGTGGTAAAGCCTGCTGCCAGCGCTGCCCCAGAACCACCAGAAGAGCCACCCACCGCATAGTGCAGATTCCACGGGTTGCGGGTAACACCCCACAATTTGCTCCATGTTTGGGTATTAAGATAAAATTCTGGCACAGTTGTCTGTATATGCATAACAGCACCAGCCTGACGCAAAAACTCAATAAATGGGGAATCTGCCCTTGCAGGGGGTGCATCTTGCAGGGTAACTGCCCCCGCGGTTACACGCCAGCCTTTTACTGCGTATTCGTCTTTAATCGCTACAGTAATACCCTCTAAGGGGCGTGCTGTTCCTGCTTTATAGCGCTGCTCCGATTCTTGGGCTGCCTGCATAGCCTCTTGAAAATGCTCGTATGTGATGCAGTTTACCATGTCATTAAACGCCATGTACGCTTCTATTTCTTTGCCACTGGTATTAAGGGGGCCATTATACAGACCAATACGCGCAATCTGGGCTTTAAGCACATCTACAGGAGAAAGCGAGCCTTCTTTAAAGCGCTTTATTTGCTCAAAAGCAGATAGATACGCAATATCTTCCTTGTCCGCCGCAGCAGCAGAGGAGGCAAACCCGGCAGAAAGTAAACTGGCATGCGCTGCCACAAAGGCACTGGCCTGCAAAAAATCTCGCCTGCGTATCATGCTAAAACCCTCCATATTTCTTTTTTGTGGAGCATCTTATACTATGCCTTATACAATCCATCAACATAAATTTGCTGCATGCACACAAGGACTGCAATAACATGGATGCCTGTTTCATACAAAAAGCCCCTGCAAAATTTTTTGCAGGGGCTTTTATACAATTTTTCTTGCGCACACGCAGCTATTCAAACGCGCTAGTTAGCAGGGCCACGCCGCCGCAAAACGGCATCATCCATAAATGCTTCCTGTTCTGGTGTAAAAATGCTATTGGGCGGGGTTAAAAGTTCCTGGGAAGGTACACCCATTTCCGCTAGTAAGCCACCTGTAAGAGCAACAAGCCGGTATGTAGCCACAACTGTATTGCTTTGGCTGGTTATGGACTGCACAGAGTTATTATAAAGCTCGCTTTCTGCATCCAACACGTCTAAAATAGAACGCTGACCCAGCAAAAACTGTTCTTTATAATGGGCAAGTGTTTCTGCGCTGTATGTTGCGGCTTCTTTATACAAACGGGTTTGATCCAGAGCTGTTTCAAGAGATATCCAAGAGGTTTCCACTGCGCCCTTCAGTTCATCCTCAAAATCCAGCATAATCTGGCGCGCTTGTAGAATACGGGAATTAGAGGCCTGCACAGCATTACGGTCTGCCCCACTGTTAAAAATATTCCAGCGTACTGTTACCATTGCGTCAATATTGCGCGTCCAGTCTTCCCCCTTGCTGCCAATACCGCGGGCTGTATAGTTTGGCCCGGCTTCAACATTAATAACGGGGTAAAATGCTGCTTTAGAAAGCTCTTTACCAGCTTCAGCCGCTTTAATATCCGCAATTAATGCTAAAACCTTAGGGTTTTGTTCCGCCGCTATACGCAGTACATCCAGGTACTGTGTATACGGAAAGGAAGGCGCTTCTACAGGGCGCAATGTAACCTGCCCCACCTGCTTATTGGTAAGGCGAAAATAATAAATTTCTGCGGCAAGCATGGCGTCTTTTGCTTCTGCCTCTTGTGACTGTGCCCTGGCATAGCGGCTTCTGGCCTGGCTTACATCGGCAAGGCTGTCTGCACCTGTGCGCTGGCGGTCAATAACCTGGTTAAGTAATTGCTGGTGGCGTTTGGTGTTGTTGACGGAAAGCTTGTATATTTCCTGGGTGCGCAGAATATTAATATGCGCAATAATAGCGTCTAATGCAAGGGTTGTGGCATTGTCCAGCACACGTTGGGTCATAGAATTAAGGGTTTCTTCTGCTATATCCACTTTGCTGCGTGTTGCCCACCCATCCCATATTGGCTGGGTAAGGGTAACACCTGCGCGGTAGCCAGGATAAAAATTTGTATCCGCACCGTGCCCCAAACTACGGGTAGTACGGTCGCTGTAGGCAGAAAAGCCAGCAGCGCCAAAAACATCCACACGTGGGTAATACCCTTTTTCAGCCCTGTCACGCTCATGGATAACAGCCTGACGGTTTTCTTGGATTGCTTTAAGCGAGCGATGCTGTTGAAGCGTAAATTCAACAGATTCTTTAACCGAAACTGACTCTTCAGCACCAGCATAAAAGGGCATGCATATTGCAGCCACCAGCATCACAAAGGGGAAGAAAAAGCATTTGCGTGTGTTTGCCATAGAAACTCCTTAAATTTTTTCAAGCATTATACCATGCGCATTACGCGCAGATTAACCATACTATTGGGATATAAGACAAATAATATGCACAGAAAAGGTTATAGAATAGGGGCATCGTTTGAAAGCTCAAACTGCAACTGGTTCAGCGCATTGTCATAGGTAACATTAAGCCATGCGGTATCATAGCCTGTTGCACCACCAGTTGGGTCATTCACACGCACTTGGAAGTGTTCAGCAAAGCCTGCCATTGTCTGGCCTGTTTCCCCTGCCTGGAAAGAATAGGTAAACTGCCCAGCTTTTGTAGCGCTAAGAGTACCACCCAGTTGGCCAGTATTCTCGCCTACAATGCTGAAGACCAATGGGTCTTTTGCATCAATATCTGTTGCAAGTAATTGGTCTGTGTGGGAAATGGTTTTACCTGCTGTTAAAATATCGTTTGTTGTGTTATCATTATCAAAAATACCAGCAAATGCAGCGCTTGTATAGTTTTTTACCGTAAGCTCCGGCGGTGTTTCAACACCTTGCACTGTAACAGTAAGCTCTACCTTCTCGCTCAAGTTGTGCTGACTTTGGCCATCATTAAACTGTATGCCAAATTTAAGCGCCACATTATCATTAGCAGAAAGAGCTTTTACATCCGCAGAATCATTATCCAGCACAAACTTATACCGAATTGCAGCCATATCAGACGCATCCAATATAAACTTGCCATACTTGGTGGTATATGTGTACAGATTACCTGTGTTTGTAACACTGCCAAGTGTATTGTCATTTATGTCCGTACATGTAATGGCAAACTTTGCGCCAGCATTTGGGCTTGTGTAGTCAAAGTCCGGGTCTGCAAGCTTAAGCGCAAGAGATGTATCTACATTTTGGCCTTCTGTAACCGCAAAACCACCACTGGTGGAGATAGTAGGCTGATTATTTGTGCCATGTATGGTTATTTCCAATTTTTGCGGGTCAGAAGCCAGGCCACTGCCGTCTTTCAGCATAACCCAAAAATCTAGTTTATAATTTACTCCCTCTTGCAGGGCTTTTACAGCATCCCCTGCAGAATTCAGGGTAAATACGTATGTACCGTCCCTGTTCATTTGCAAAGTGCCATAGTCATTTGCGCTGAAGCTTGTAAGACCAGTGCCGTCTGCCTTGCAAAGATAATAGGTATAGGAAGAAGCATTTTGTACCCCTGCCGTATCCACTTCATAGTCCCATGCAGAAAGCTGGCCTTTAACAGCGACATCGCCAGTTGCTTCATTTAAATGGGTTTGCAATGCATTTCGCGTACTGGGTAATGGGCTATTATTATAAAGAATAGCACCTGTTATTGGGTCTATAGAAAATGCACCATTGCCATACGTTGTGGTGGAAGTAATAAAACTATTGCCGGCATAGTCTGTACCATCATACCCTGTTGTGTCCACAATATTACCTGTTAACACAGGTTTAGCATTTTCTGGCAAAAGATTAATAGTTACTTCCTTCCCCACAGTCTCATGCCCATCGGTTACATATATCCAGAATTTTTCCTGTATGGGTCTAGTTATAGGGGTACTTCCATATGTATACGTATATGTGCCACCGTTTAATACAACAGTGCCGTATGCCAATGTAATAGTTGTTACAGAGGCATTGTCAGCAAGGCTATAGTGCAGAGTGTCAGTTGTATCCATATCATTTGCAGAATATGTGCCAGATGTAACAATGTTAGCTGAGCCTGCAAAAATGTGTATATCTCCTGCGGAAGCCACAGTAAGTTCTGGCGCATCGTTTGTACCCGTAACATTTACTTTAATGATATAGGATGTTGCCGTAGGATTTGTTATGGAAGAACCTGTTACGTTATAGGTATATACGGTGAAGTTTTCTGTTACTACTTGACCAGCGGCAAGCTTTTGTACAATGCTATCTTCATTATTCAGCACATACTCATATTTCCCTGTAAGGGAATCTATATAAATTGTGCCGTATGTACCCACCATAGATTGCATAATAGCGGTTCCATTTGAAAAGCAGTAACGCACTATGGGTGGTGTGTTGCCAGAAATGGCGCCATTTCCAGAGTTATCCGTAAGGCCAGGCTCTATAGTGCCACCACCGGAAGGACGGTTTGTTATATCTTTATCACTGTCTTCCTGCACAAACAGCGGTACATCTGGGAGGTCATAGTTGTTATTACTCCCTGTGCCTGCGTCTATGCCATTTATTGTTACCCGGATTTCCTGATTAGCTGTTGCACCATGCGGGTCTTTTACCCAAACAGTAAACGTATCTTCCGTATGCTGTGAACCTGTAAGCCCCAGTATATCAGGATGTAAGTTGTTCAGTGTATAGGTATACGCACCTGTTTTACCATTTATGGAAACACTGCCGTATGTTGTGCTAATATTCTGCCGTATTTGCCCATTTACATAAAAGTAAAAATACAACTCAGATGTACCTTCTGTTACACCTGTATCCTGCAAGTCTTTGTTATCAATATCATCTGCTGCTACTGTACTGCTTGTTGTAGGGCCGGCATTTGCAGGGTGGGTGCGCGTAATGCTTATTGAGGTATCTGTTCCAGGGAGAGATGTATTAAAAACAGGGGCATCATTAGAGCCTTTTAATTCAATATTGAGATTGGTGCTGGATGTGCTATCTACTCCATCTGTATTATGGAATGTACCAGTAACTAAAAATCCCTCTGTAGCCAATATATCCCCTATATTTTTGGATTGCATGGCTGTATTTGTAGCCTTATTCATTGTATAGGTATAGGAACCATCTTGCGTATTAAACTTAAGTATGCCGTACTGTGTTTCTATTATTTCGTATATGCCACTTACACTGCTTGATATGACTGTGCCTGTATATTGGGCGTGAAACACATAACCCGTTTTATGAGTTGCATCTGTTGTTTGCAAACCAAGCGAACCAGTGACTGCATGGGCATTGCCATCATCCGGCAGAACGGCGTTTTCTGCCCCATCTTCATACACACGGTTAACGCTGTATGAAAGTTTTGGCGCATCATAAGTTCCTGTTATAGTAACAGTAATGCTTTTTTGGTCATAGGCATTATTTTCATCTGTTACGCGCAGGTTAAAGGTTTCTGTAACAGTTTGCCCACGGCCAAGGGCCTGCGTAAGGGGATTTGTGTTATCCAGTTTATAGGTGTAGCTGCCATCCGCTTTTAGCTCCAAACCGCCGTATATACCTGCAATATAGGTAACTTTACTCCCTGAGCCTGTAACAAGCGCGTAATCAAGCACTGCCCCTGCGTCCAGGTCAGATGCCTGTGCTTGTCCGTGGGCTTCTGTTACAGTGTCTTCTGTTATACGCAAGGTCTCTACACGTGTAATTTCTGGCCTGTCGTTCATACCCCGTATGCTAACAGTAAAGTCCCGCGGGGTTGTAGCCACACCACCCTTTGTAATGGTAAGAGAAAACTTTTCTGTTTCTGTGTCCTTATCTCCTAAGGGGTTCACTGCGGCTTCATTGAGGGTGTAAGTGTAATCACCTGTATTGGTATTGAGCTTTAATACCCCATAAGTAGTAGTATGGACTTGCCATACTTCGCCATTTATAGTTTCTGTTGTCATAACAGATGTTGTGCCAGTTTTTGCTGCAAGTGAAAAAAGAATAGTCTTATTTGTGGGACTATCATCATCCACAAAAAACGCACTGCCATTTTCTAATATGCGTACATTACCAGAAGCAACACCCTTTGCTTCCAGGTTTGCATCTGACCCTGTGCAATTTTCTGCAGTATTATCTAAATTTGTGCCAAACAAAACACCTGTTTCTACTAAGGAAACAACATAGTTGGCACCATCTGTAAACTGGATAGTATTATATTCCCCATTTACTGTGAAGGTAATATCTTTAGCATAGAATGCACCATTTTTATCCTGCACAAGAACAGTGAATGTATCCTTTCCTGTTTCCCCTTTTCCAAGGCAGCCATTTTCTGTATAGGAAAATGTTCCATTTTTATTAAGCACCAGTGTGCCATACTGCAATGCATAGGTTGCTGAATTTCCGCTAAAGGCTACAGTATCTGTGCCGTGTGTAAGCGTATATTTACCACTTACATCCCCTTTTGCTATGTAAAAACTCAGCTCACTTAATGTATTATCTGCATCAGAAGCAGTAAGAGAGCCTGTTACAGTAGTATGGTTTGTATTACTGCCAGACTCTGACAGTGCAAACTCTCTGTGAGCATCTGTACCTGTGGCATTTATTGCGCCATTGTGCGAAGTGTCAACAGGGTTAGTTAATTGAGCCGTTGTGGGAAGCATAAGCGCAGGAATATCATTTGTGCCATGAATTTCCATATCAAAGCTGCCAGAGTCCGTCAGACCGTGCTGGTCTTTCACATTGACATTGAACTTCAAAGAAAACACATCGCCATTATTCATTTTCTGGATAACAGATGCGCTGTTATTCAGCGTAAATACGGCTTTCCCTGTACTGTCAAAGGTAATTGTTCCGCATTGTTCGCCATTAAGTTTAATGGCGTAACTATTACCGCCAAGTGCGGTAATAGTTGGCGTAATACCTGTTGTGCCACTGTTAGCCGCAATGCCCGTAACTGAGTAAGAAAGAACATCACCTGCATCTGGGTCAGTGCCATGTAAGTAGAATTGCACGCTGTTTTTATGTGTAGCAGCGTCTGTACCTGCATTAAAATCGTCCCAGGTGCCAGCCCTTGTAGGTGTATTACCAAGGTACACACCTTCTTCCTTTACTTGTGCATGGGCCAAAAAATGCCCGGCTGCATCGGAAAAAATGCCGCCTGCAAGCGAAGGAGCATCATTACTACCCTCTATAACAAAGGAAATATTGTAAGAACCCAAAGCAACATTGCTGCCAGCACTACTTTGCCCTGTAACATGGAAGGACAGTTTTTCCTCCAAGAAAGCGCCTAATGCCAAGCCATTAACCTGGTCAGCAGCATTATTAAGATCGCTGTACTTCAGGGTAATTTCTGCCACATACACAGGGGTGCCATCAGCATTTGTGATGGGATTACCGCCTGCATCCAGCTTGGCTACCTTATTCACAGTAAAGGAAAATTTCCCATACTGGGTATCATAGGTTTGACCCTGCTCAAGCATTTTAGTGCCAGTAACACCGGGAAATACAGAGCTGTTAAGCTTAAAACTGCTTACATCCACATTATTTGCTAAATCAACAGTAAAGGCATGGGTAACAGAAGCCGTACCAATAGCGCCACCTGAGGCATTATACCCTGCTTCCTGCAAGCCGGTAACAGGCGTGAAGACAGTGGGGGGAGTGGGAGGCAATGCAACGGGAGGAATAAATGGCGCAGGGGAAACTTCTTCCCACGAGGGGCCACCCCATATTTCTGTGTTTTCAAAGCCTCTGTTGGAAGAAAGATCCAGGCCGGGCAGGCGGTTAATGCCTTCCAGCAAGGCAACATTATAGGCATCATAAAAACGCAGACCATCCAGTGCATTAGCCGCAGCAGAATTGCCCGTTCTCACACCTGTTTGCGCTCCAGCTTGCCCTTCCCCATGTGTAGCTTGTGGGGCATTTTGCTGGCCAGCACCACCTCCTGAGCCATCATTGTCTGCATTTGCTGGGGTTTTTCCAGGTTGGGTTACCCCCACAAGATGTTCATTATCGAGCGCTTCCTCATGGTTTTCTCCAAGGGTTTTTCCTTGCCCTTCATTTTCTTTTTCACCCTCTTCCGTTCCGGTGGGTATACCGTGCAAATCAAAACCTTCTATTTCCCCATTAGGGAACATGGCAGACAAATCCGCCATACTCAGTTCTTTGCCCTCTACTATTATAGGTGGCAAACCGTCTTCCACTGTGTTGCGAAAATACCCCAAGCATACCACAACAGCGCCATCTTGCAAGATAATAATAAGATCATCCCCCTGCTTGGCAGAGGTGGCATTTTCTAATGAAAAGGAAAAGTTTAAGTACGCCTTAGGAGGAACTTGTATTTCCTCAGTTGTACCAGGCATTGGGCGCGTAATATTAACAGCAGAAGAAGTGAGGAGTTGTGACATACTATTACCTTTCACGAAGTGCGTTTTGTTTAGCCTTTAATAAAGGCTTTAACATATAATCTAAAACTGTTTTTTTTCCTGTGAGAATGTCTACAGAAGCAACCATACCAGGTATAATAGGAAGTTGTGTATTATGGTAAAGTATTGCTGTATTTTTTGTGCGTATTTTTGCTATGTAAAAACTTTCTTCACGCCTGTTCTCCACTGTATTAGGTGAAATTTGTTCCAATGTTCCTTCCAATCCACCATAAATGGAAAAATCATACGCAGATATTTTAATCATGGCATTTTGGCCAGGGTGTAAAAATGCTACGTCTTGCGGGCGTATACGCGCTTCTACAATAAGAGTATCATCTAAAGGAACAATTTCCATAATGGGTTCACCGGGTTTTACAACACCTCCCAGTGTACTTATGGCAATACGGTTTACAGTGCCGCGCACAGGGGCGCGTAAGTCTGTACGGGTTATGCGGTCTCCGCCTGCAGATAAGCTTTCTTTTACGGCTGCAAGCTCCAAAAAACGCGTATTAATTTCTTTGGCTATTTCTGTGTCAATTTCCGCCAATCTATACTGGGTGCGTTGGGCGGCCTCCTGTTCCGCTGCCTGCGCGCGTGGCAATGCCACACGCAGGGAATCTACTTCTGTTTGAAGTGCAAGTACCTGTTTTTCCAAATTAAGATATTCCACACGGGAATAGTTGCCCCTTTGATAAAGCTGGGTAGCAATACCACGCTGTTCACGCGCAACCTGCAAGCTTGCTTCCGTATTTTTTAAGCGGGAAGCTAATTCTTCAGCTTCCAGTTTACGCTGCTGCCATTGGGTATCTAAAAGCTCTGCCTCAGTTTTTCTTTGCTGCATACGGGAGCGGAAAAGTTCTATATGGTTCTGGCGCAGAGATTCTGCCTGGGCAAGATTTTTTGGCCCTGCTTCTTCTCCAATAAGGTCACTCAGCCATGCGGCCATATCTTCCGGCCACTGCGGTTCTTCCCCTTTTGCCTCTGCTTGCAGGCGCACAAGAGCCAAAGCGTGTTCCATAGCCTTACCGGTTGCATCCCGGAACGCGCTGGCAGCCAGCTCATTATCCAACTGCGCCACAATATCCCCTTTTTCCACAAGCTGGCCTTCCTGCACCAAAATGGCACGCAGAATGCCCCCTTCCAAGTTTTGGATAACTTGTGTGCGTTGCGATGTTACCACCTGCCCCTCAGCACGGGTAACTTCATCAAGCGTGGCAAAAGAAGCCCAAATAAGCATAACAAGCATAAAGGCTGCCACGGTTAAAGAAAGCAAAATGGCGCTTCTTTTAGGCTTGCGCACCAGGGCGGCGCTTAGTTCATCCACATACGGGATATCTTCTGCTATAAAGCCATAACGCGCGGCCTGATCCGGTTCAAAAAAGCTTTGCGCTTTACGCAATGGGGCAGGAGGTGAAGAATCCCCCGCACCCATTGCTGGCGCAGAAGGCCCCATAATAGATGCAGAAGAGCTTCTCTGCTCAGAATCCTCATCCACATGAGGGGATTTTTGTGTCATATCTGCCACTTGTTCACCCTCACGTTATTCTGCGCTTGCTTTGACAAGGTTTTGCCGCAAAACATCCGCCACATTTCCAGAAATACGCACAGGCTGGCTTAGCTCTACTTTTGGGGTTGGTGGGGCTTGTGCGGCCTGTACGGCTGGCATAAGACCCATTTCACGCATGACAGCATCGCGTGGGCCATCCAGCACCACATGGCCATGTTCCATAACCACAAGGCGGTCTATAACCTGCAGCATTTGCGGCCTATGGCTTATGCACACAAAGGTTTTTTCTGCCAGAATGGCACCCAGTTGCTCTTGCACACGCATTTCTGCATGGATATCCATATTACTGGTTGGTTCATCCAATATAAGAATAGCAGGGTTGCGCACAAGTGTACGCGCCAGCGCCACTGCCTGCCGCTGACCACCAGAAAGCGCCCTGCCCTGCTCCCCCACCTGCGCCCCATAGCCAGCAGAAAACTGGCGGATAAAGGCAGATACACCCGCAATATCAGCGGCCTGCACAAGGGCTGCATCATCTAACAAAGAATCACCCATTTGGATATTATCGCGTATTGTGCCATAAAGCAGTGTTACTTCCTGCGATAAATACCCAATATGACTTCGCAATTCCTCGCACTCAAGCTGGCGTATGTCTACCCCGCCAAAGCTAATGCTGCCCTTTTGCGGTGTATATAAGCCCAGCATAAGCTTAGCCAGGGTGCTTTTGCCAGAACCCATTGGGCCTATTATCCCTACTTTTTCTCCCTGCTGCACAGTGATGGAACAGTCTTCTAATGCGGGTCTATCGGAGCCAGGGTAGGTAAAACTTACATTATCCAGTGAAAAGCTGTGCGCCAGAGTGCCAAAGTCCATGCTGTCCACGCCAGCATGTTCTGTAGGAAATTGCATAATACTATCAAGTGTTTTATAGGAAACGCGGGAATGTTGAAATCTTGTGAGTAATTGCGCCATTTGCATAACAGGTGCCATAGCTCTGCCAACAAGAATATTACTGGCAATAAGGCCGCCCATAGTAAGGCGGCCATCGGCTATAAGGTACACGCCCCAAACTGTCATGCCCACAGTGACAACATGGGTCACAAATGTAGCAAATGTGACAGCAAGAGAGGAATAATGCTTTATTTTTGCAGACTCTTGTGCAGAAAGGCCGCACACAGATTCCCATAACCTTTGCATTTTACCTTCTGCCTGGCACGCTTTAATGGTTTCCAAACCCTGCACCATTTCCACAAGCAACGCATTTTTATGCATATTGTGTCTGTATTGACGCTGGGTAACCTGTTTTGCACGGTTTTGGAACCATAAACCCGCTATAAGAAGCAAAGGAATAGCCACTACAGGCAGCACAACAATAGGCCCACCTATGTAGGCAATAAGCAAAAGAAAAAGAATTAAAAACGGCATATCCACACAGGCAAGAAGTGTAGAAGAGCTTATAAATTCCCGCAGAGATTCAAATTCGCGCAGGTTGTTTACAAGCGCCCCTGTGGATTCCGGTTTGGCATCCATACGCATGTTCAGCACTTTATCAAGTAACATGCTGGAAATAACAACATCGGCATTTCTGCCTGCTGTATCTACAAAGTAACTGCGTAATGCCCGCAAAAGCGCATCAAAAATATAGGCCACACCAATGGCAATAGTGAGTACCCAAAGAGTTTCCAACGCTTTATTGGGTACAACACGGTCATACACATTCATCACAAAAAGCGGACTAAACACCGCTATACAGTTAATGACAATGCTGGCTATAATGGTATGGCGGTAAATGGGCGCGTAGTAGGCCAAAACATCCCGAAACCAATGCTTACCCCCAGAAAAAAAGGGCATATTTGTTCTGTTATCCAAATGGTTTTTTACTGTACCCAAAATAGCGTAACCAGCGTACTGGGCTTCTAAATCCTCCCGCTTCACGCGGGTGGGCGCTTCTCCATGCTCTGGAAAAATAACAACAGCATCTTCTTCGCCAAGTTCTGCAAGTACGCAAGAATTATCTTCCTGTAGCAAAAGTACACAGGGTAACGCTAAAACAGAAATGGACTGAAGTGTGGGGCGTGCAACAAGGCTTCCCTTTAGGCCTGCTTCTGTTGCAGCACGCAGGCAGGTTTGGGGCGTTACCACACCACCAAGACGCGAACGCAAAAATGATGCAGGCACAACTTTACCCCGAAGCCGCAAAAGTGTGGTCAGGGAAAGCAGAAGGGAGGGCGTTGTAGTATGTGTAGACACTGGAGAGGAGGGCCCTATGT
>CAZPTC010000011.1:0-23200 GCA_964589455.1 uncultured Desulfovibrionaceae bacterium
TAATTTGTCCAAGCTCCATAAGCACAACACATAGTACCCCGAACCAGACTGGGTCAAAGCCCATAGCTAATACTGTGGGGAAAAGTGCAGGCAGTGTTAACATCATCATGGGGATAACATTCATCAGGCAGCCCAGCAGGATATACAGCACAATAATACCTGCAAGCACAAGGGCTGGTGTTGCACCAATACCAATAATGAGGTCAGCAAGATTGTTGGGCAGGCGCGTAACAGCCAGAAAATAGCCAAAAATACCCACACCAATAAGCACTACCATAAGTCGTGCATTAATAATGCTGGTAGAAATAAGCGATTTTACTAGCTCCCTGCCACTGAGAGAGCGGCGCACAAGCCCATACACCAAGGTGAAAAAGGCCCCCATAGCCCCACCTTCTGTAGGGCTGAAAGTGCCTGTAAGAATACCGCCAAGCACAAGTAAAATCATAATGAGCATGGGCACAAGGCCTAAAGTGCCGCGCAATTTTATGGTCATGGGTACAGCAGGAGAGCGCGGGGCAAGCTTGGGATTACGTGCAGCCTGGAGAATAAATACGCCCATAATAATGAACATAAGCAAAATGCCTGGTATAACGCCCGCCATAAATAAATCGCCCACTGACTGCTCAGTGATAATGCTGTATATAATAAAGCCGGTGCTTGGGGGAATAAGAATGCCAAGCGTACCACCAGAAGCTACAGCCGCACATCCATACGCCGGGTCATACCCTTTTGCCCGCATTTCTGGTACAGCGGCAGAAGCCATAGTGGCCGCAGTTGCCATACTGTCCCCGCAAATGGCCGCAAAACCTGCGCAGCCGCCCACAGCAGCGGCCGCAAGACCACCAGGGGTTCTGCCAAGCCAAAGGGCCACAGCCGTAAACATATCCTTACTCAGGTTTGTATACAGTGCCAGTTCCCCCATAAGAAGAAACATGGGTACAACCATAAAAAGCACACTGGCAACAGAGTAATAGGGCGCAGAGCCAATAAGATTAAGGGCAGGGGCGGCTTTTGGCATAATCATAAAAAGGCCAATAGCCCCAATAAGGCCCATAGCTATGCCAATAGGCATACCAAGAAAAATAAGCACAAACATAATGCCAAAACAAAGAAAACCTATACCCGTTTTACCAAGATCCATGCCAAAAAGATCGGGGTAAAGGGGGAGCGCAAGTATAGCGAGTGCAAAAATAAAAGAAAAAGCCAGTAGCGCCCCCCCTTTTTCTTTTATTGTCTGGACACATGCAATAAGCATAGAGCGTAAAAAAGCGCAGGAAAGCAGTACCATGCCCAATGTACAGAAAAAATGCACAGGCCACATGGGTAAAGAAAGTACAGCGCTTACAGCACCAGACTTATAGCTATCAAGCGCAACTTTAAAAATGGTCCATGAAAGTAAAAGGGAAATAGCAAGGCAAAGGGCCCAAATAAAAACCTGTATAAGAGCCTGCGTTTTTAAGGAAAACCGTGTGGTGAGCAGGTCTACGCTTATGTGTTGGTCTTTGGCCTGTACATACGCAAATGCGGAAAATGCCATAACCGCCATAAGCATTTCAGACACATCTGAAACACCTAAAATACCTTTAGAAAAAAAGAAGCGACCAAAGACATCCAGCACAACAGGTATGCCGATAATGGCCATAGTCACTGCGCAAATAAAAAAACCAATATCAACCGCTTTAAGTAGAATTTTGTCTAAGAGAAGCCCCATATATTTCCTCCAGGCAAGCAACTGGTTACACTGCACAATACAAAAACACCAGGCAGAGGCCAAAAAGGCAGGCATGGGATAGGCATAAGCCTTTTCTGCATCTCCATGCTCGGCTCTTTTGTATTGCCACCCGGCAGTTATGTATGTACCGGGTGGCAAAGCATGTACCAAACATAATCCCGTGGTACATGCTTTTGTTTATCTTTACTGGTTGGTATTGTACGGCTTTATTTCCTGACGAAGAGCTTCCAGTTTTTCTGGGGTATACTCTTCAGCAAGTGCCACCATGTCCTTATAAATATCACGTATCGTGGTAAAGCCTTTCTTTTCCATATCCAGCAGCCATGCTTCATGTATGGGGCTCATGGCGCTTACCCATTTTTCTTTTTCCGCGGGGTCAAGTTCAATAAATGTTACACCAAGGCCTTCTAATTTTGCTTTATCGCTTGGCACAAAATTATCGGAACATGTAGCAAAAGAGAGTGTGGAACGCATACCAACTGTGGGTTCAATAGCTTTGCGCATATCTTCTGGTATGCTGTTCCAAGAATCTGCGTTCATAAGTGTGAAAGAAGAAGCCACAACAATATCCGCCATAGTCACATACTTTGCCACTTCATGGAGTTTGAAGGAAAAAATAGAGGGTACGGGCCATATAAGGGCGTCAATCATGCCGCGTTGCAGGCCCATATACATATCTGTAGACTGCATAATAATGGGGTTAGCGCCAAGTGCTTTAATAGGTTCCACTTGCGCCTGGCCTGTAATACCCACTTTTTTGCCCTTTATATCTGCCAGTGTTTTAATGGGGTTTATAGATACAATTTGCATGGGTACAGAGCCTGCAAAGGAAATGGGGAAAAAGCCCTGCATTTCTTTTTGCAGCTCTGGCCGCTTTTCATAAAGCTTTTGTGCTGTTACTGAGTATTGGGATGCAGATTCAAAAAGCATGGGCAGTTCTAAAATACCAAACTGGGGGTAACGCCCAGGTGTCATAGAAAGGCTGCTTTGCCCTAAGTCTACAATGCCAGAATTAACCGCAGGAAGAATTTCCGTTACAGGGCAAATGGTGCCTGGGCCGTAAAATGTAAATTCTACATTACCATTGGTTGCTTCTTCTACCATTTTAAACCACGGCAGCATAACACCGGCAATAACGGGGTGGGTTTCATACATGGCAGCAGTTGCAGAAAATTCCTGCTTTTTTGCATACGCATTGGTGTTAAAACTTACAGACAAGGCTAGAACTCCTAGCAAAAACAGCGAAAATACGCGTTTAGACATGTTCCATTCTCCTTACATTACAGGGGGAAGTTGAAAACGTACTTTTTTCCATTGCCAAAAGTATGTGGGATTATGCAGAGTGGCCTTTTAGTTCTTCCATAATACCAAGCAGTTTTTCGTATAAATTTTCTGCAATGCCCGGGTTGTCTTGTATGACATTGTGCAACTGGAATGGGTCTGTTTGTCTGCAATAAAGTTCGTCACTTTCTGGTACAATTACAGTTGAACCTGGTGTGCAGGTCCATTGTGCCTGCCCATCTGTAGTTGCGCCTGCAATGTGACGCTGGAAGGCATTAGCTTCTTCTTTGGAAGAAAGAGCTTCCCTGTCTACCATATCGCTAAATGTAGACGCATTGCGGCCACCAGTTGCTGTTAAGTATTCAGAAGCTTTGCCCACTTCTTCTGCAAAGTGTTCGGTAAAGCCCATGTCGTTTTTACTGCTCTTTGGCCAGTGGAAGTAGCTCCATTTTTCTGTATAAATGGCCCAGCCGTGCATATAGTAGCCAGCAAGTGCATAGTCTCGGACAGTATCCACTTCACCCAAGGCAAGCGGTAAAAGGCTTTTGCCATGCATAGACGGGTGTACACCAATACCCAGCCAATCGCACACAGTGGGGGCTACATCGCATGATTGCACAAAGGCTTTTATGCGCTTGCCAGCAGGTACGCCGGGGGCGCGCAGTAACATGGGGGTATGCGCCAGCTCTTCATAGGGCCAGGGGCGCACTTTACGCATAATGCCATGCCCATGTTCGCCATTGCCAAGGGGTTCGCCGTGGTCAGAAACCATCATAAGTAGGGTGTTTTCTTCAAAGCCAAGGCGACGGATATTATCCATAAGGTAGCCAAGCCACTTGTCACATAGGGTTACAAGTTCTGCATACAACATACGGATATGGTGTAAAATTCTTTCTTCATACAGCCCGTCTACATCCCCCACAAATGGCATAAAATCTTCTTTGCCTTTATAGTCCGGGTCGTACGGGCAAGGGAAGTTAAGATACACAGAAGGCGGATCCCAGGGTTCGTGCGGGTCAAAGCTGTCTACCCAAAGGAAAAACTGCTTATTGCGGTCTACATTTTCCAAGTATTGTACAGCTTTTTTCATGGTATGAACAACATATCGGTCTTCTTCGCTCTTCCAATACTGGCGCTGTTTCAGGTAGCTTGTTATTTCATCAAGCTGGGTGTCTACAATAAGTTGGCCAAACTGTTTTTTTGCGCCAGCAAGAACGGACTCACTAATATAGTCCATAGGGTCAAGGTGAATAAGCGGATCATGCTCATAAAAGTAGTGATCCATTTCATGCCCATGCGTAAAATACACTTTATCAAAGCCGCGGGTATAGCCAAACTTGGGTTGGCGGTACATGGGGCAGTCAAAAATAAGGGCAGTATCAATAGGGCGGCCCCAGCAAAGGTCTGCTATGGTTGTATCTTCCATAGTCAGGGGAGACCAGCCACTAAAGGGCAGGGTATAGCGGCCTGTATGCATGGCGCGGCGGCAAGGTACTGTGGGCAGGCCTTCTGTGTAGCAGTTTTCAAAAAGCACACCTTCACGTGCAAGGCGATCCATATTAGGTGTTTTTATCCATGTATTTCCGTAGCAGCCAAGATAATTGTGCTGTAAACTGTCAAACATAACAACAATGGCGTTTTTTTGCATAGCAAAAAATCCTCCTGAGTAAATATGGTGATTATATATATTTTAGCTCTTCCATAAACGCATTCAGTTTATTGAGTAAATCTGCGGCAATATCTTTATGCTCTGCAATGACATTGTGCAGTTGGAATGGGTCTGTGTGGCGGTTGTACAGTTCATCCCCATCATGGACTTCTGCTTTAGAACCTGGCGTGCATGTCCATTGGTCTGCTCCATCCAAAGCACGCTGGCTTCTGTATTCATCTATAGCAGAAGAATCTACCTGGGCCAGGCCTTTTAATGTAGAAGCCTGGGATTTATCGGAATTATACATTTTAGAGAGCATGTCATCCATGCTGTCAATTTGGTTTTTCGCTTGCTTGCGCCAATGGATAAGGCTCCAGTCTTCCGTGATAATTGACCAGGAGAAGCTGTAGTAACCCGCTATGGCAAAGTCATGCACTTTTTCCACTTCCCCCCTGCATAAAGGCAAAAGGCTTTTCCCTGTCATATTTTCCGGAATAGGTAGGCCAAGCCAGTCCAGCACTGTGGGGGCGCAGTCGCAGTCTTGCACAAAGGACTTAACCCGCTTGCCAGCAGGCAAGCCAGGGGCTTTAATAATAAGCGGGATATGCACAAGTTCTTCATACGGCCAAGGGCGGCATTTGGTCATAATACCGTGCCCGTGTTCACCATTGCCAAGGGGTTCCCCGTGGTCAGAGGTAAGCCATATAAGGGTTTTTTCCCAAAGCCCCAAGCGGCGTATGCAGTCGCACAGCTCACCAAAGTAGGAATCGCACAGGGTAATTTTTTCTGCAAAAAGCATGCGGATATGGTGCAACTGTTCTTCCGTAAAAAGCCCTTCTACAGGAGACATGGGAGGATGCCAGAGGTTAACCCCTTTATACCCGGGGTCATAGGGGCAATCCATGCCTTCTGTCCAAACAGATGGCGGGTCCCAAGGCTCATGCGGATCCCATGTATCTATCCACATGTGCAGGCTGTGGTTTCTGTCCATTGTCTCCAAAAGCTTAATGGCTTCATGCAGATTTATGGCTACTGTATGGTCATCGTTTGTTTTCCAATACTGTTTGTCACGCAGGTAGCTGTCCATTTCTGCACGGACAAATTTTTCTAATGTATCGCCATCTGGCTTGGCGCGCATACGCTCTAAAAAGCCTTCGTCAGCAAGAAACTGGTCTACAGTATAATGAGTGTAAAGTTCATCTGCTACAAAGTGGAAATTGTCAAAGCCACGGGAATATACAGTGCGTGCATAACTGCGTGCAAAACCATGACGGTCCATAAAAAGTGGAAGAGAATTGTATGCCATTGCTGTGTCTACACCTGTACCCCAGCAAAGGTCAGCTATGGTAATATCTTCCTGGCGTAATGGCCCCCAGCCTATTTCATGCAGGGTGTACCGCCCTGTCATCATGGAGCGCCGCACAGGCAGTGTAGGCATGTTGTTGCCATAGGCGTTTTCAAAAAGCACGCCTTCTTTGGCCAGCCTGTCAAAGTTTGGGGTTTTTATCCATGTGTTGCCGTAGCAGCCCGTGTAATTGAACTGCCAACTGTCAAACATGGCGACAATGGCGACTTTTGTTTCCTTCATAATTTACTCCCAAAAGCAATCTGTTCATAAGGAGCTGTACCTTTGCCAAAACTGGCAAAAGGGCAGACTGCCTTGTTCAATATGCTTTGAGAAGCAAAACATGTGCCATTCTCTATTATACTGAAAAAACACAATAAAAAACTATCAAGCTTGTGTTAAGGGCGAAATATATTCCTTAAAACTCCACTTTAATCATTTTTTCGCCCTTTATATGATACTAGCTTCCGCACGCGCGTTTGCTTGCGCTCAGCAGGCATATCTATAGAATATTGTTGCATTTTGCTGCGCAATGTGCTTGGTGGAATGCCAAGAATAGCGCAGGCACCATCTGGCCCTTTTATTTTACCACCAGTATGCGCCAGCACTTTGCGGATATACTGTATAACATGCCCTTCTAAACTGGGCCATTCTGTTGTGGGCTCTTGTGCTTCTATAATTTCCGATGTATCAATGGTAAAATGCTTGGAAGCAAGACCAGTTGCTGCAAGAATGACAGCCCGTTCAATAGTGTATTCCAGTTCCCGCACATTGCCAGGCCATAAACCACAGCATAAGGTATGCAAATCTGCCTGGGATATTTCTGGCGGGGTAATATGCATGGCTGCTGCTTTATGCCGTATAAAATACCTTGATAAAACAGGTATATCTGATCGTCTTGCCCGCAATGGCGGCACGTTTATGGGAAACACTTTAAGGCGGTAAAACAGGTCTTGCCGAAAACGCCCTTCTTGCACCATAGTGCTTAAGTTGCCATGTGTAGCAGCGATAATGCGGGCATTAACCCGTATGGGGTGTATAGCACCTACGCGCTGAATTTCATGTGTAGATATCACTCTTAAAAGCGCAACCTGTGCGGCAGGGGAAAGCTCTGCCACTTCATCTAAAAAAATGGTGCCCCCATTTGCCTGCTCAAAAAAGCCGGCTCTGTTGCTTACGGCACCTGTAAAAGCGCCGCGTTCGTGCCCAAACAGTTCACTCATTAACAGACTTTCTGGTATTGCACCGCAGTTTACGCGCACAAGAGGGCCACTTTTACGCGCAGAAAGGTCATGTATGCTGCGCGCCACTACTTCCTTGCCTGTGCCTGTTTCCCCCTGTATAAGCACTGTAGCGTCTGTTTTGGCCACATGCTCCACAAGCCTTACCACAGGGGTAAGCCCATTACACATGCGTAGCTGTTCAATAGCTTCAGGTAAAGTTGTCGGCTCTTGTATTTCTAAATTTTTAAATGTTTCAGGGTAATACTCATGCTTTAATTGTTCCCCCAAAACCTGGGCATACAACTGAAAACGGCTTATCTGGCGCTGGTCAAACGCATCTTTTTCTGGTGAAGAAATCATAAGAAATGCAGAATACCCATTTTGGGCAAACATGGGTATATTGCACAGGGAAACTGCATCTGGCATGACATCTAAAGAGCGTACAACAAGCAAATCTGTTGTTTTTGTTGTATCTGAACAATAGCTTGTGCGGGCCGTGCTCTCATAAAAAAACTCTCGCCTGTAGGCAAGTGGAGAAAGTACTTCTATAAAAAATTCGGTATGGTATACAGCTTCTGATTCTGATATATCTGCAAGAATAAGGCGTGTTTGCGAATCTACATGCTGCACAGTGGCTACCATGTGCTTAGCATTTGTTTCAGCACGCATAACTGCATAGAGAAACTTAGCTGCCTGCTCAAGCCCAAAGTCGTGGTATAGTGTGTTAATAATGGCATGGAAGTCTTCATGGCTGCCAATAGCGCTGGTATCAATAAATGTAAGAGTCTCCATATATACGTTCCTGTGCGGTGCGTGCTGGTAATACCCTAAAAGAGGTGCCGCGTTGAGGAAATCTTTAACCCAACTGGTATTAAACACAAGGTGTGTTTTTAAAACATGCTATTCTTTTTTCTGCCTGCTCCTCTTTAAAAGAACAGTGGACTGCCCCTTTTTTACTATACAGGGGCAGTCCACATATGAAAGACTGGTAGTGCGGGCATCAGCTTTGGCTGGTATGCCTGGCAAGCCTTGTTTTATGCGCAGTCATGTTTATCCCAGGGTTGGCGTGAGCCACGCTCCATAGCGGCTTCCATGCTTAAAAGCGATTGCTTGAGTTTGGCTATTTCTTTTGCATGGAAGTTGGGGTCTACCAGTGCAGGGTAAAGCACAGCACCTTCACAACCATTGGGGTATGGCAGAGAAGCCAAAAAGCAAAGTGTAGGCACAAGGTCTGTTAAATGGCAGGGTTTTTCCATGCGCACGCCTTTTGCTATGCCTGGCCCAGAAAGGATAAGCACAGACTGCAAGGCCCCTACAGAGTACTTTGCAGTGGGCAATATGGCCCCATGTTGTGCCCCCCACTCTGGATTTATGGCATACACCACATCGCCTATGCGGTCGCCATACAGGCCAATAAGCCGTGCGTCTTCTTTTGTAAGGGCAAGGGCAACAGGGCGCAGGTTTTTGTTGTTGGGGTCGCGGTAAAGTAGCAGGGCATCAATAATTTCCTGCTGAACTTTTGCGTAGTCTTCCTGCTCTACAATGCCATGCGGGTAACGGCCTTTCAGGTTGATATACACATAGGTTTCCCTTTGGGGAATAGCCTTGGTTATGGTATAATCTACGTCAGAAGCCGCATGGCCCAGAAGTTTAAGTGTGGCTTTATCGCTTTCAGAAAGTTCACCTTCTGGCGCAGAGCCTTTTAGTTTGGCTAAACCTGCCGGGATAAGCGCATCAAAGGGGTTAAAGGTTGGGCCATCTGGCACAGCGCCGTGGTCAGAAACAATGGCAAAAAGGGTGTTTTTACCTGCTGCTTCTACAATAGCGCCAACAAGTGCATCTTCATGCTGGTATACCCGCTTGTGGTATTCCCATGCTTTTTCCCGTTTTGCTTTATCTTGGCTTGCCATATCTGTAATAGCCATGTGGTAGAACCAGTCGCAGGGGTGAGAGTGCATATAGAATACTTCCCAGTCTGGTATGGCTTCCATAAGATTTGTGGTTGCCTGACCCAGCCATCTGGAAATTTCTGCAGACATTTCTAAATACGATTCAAAGTCCACAACCTGGTTGGCCATAAGCATGTGCAACCCGGCGGAATAATGTATGCAGGCATCGCCTTTAAGAATAATATCTGCATATTCCGGCTTATTACACCAACTGCCATCTGTAGAAGGCATGGCACCAATAATAAGACGAAAATCAGAGGCATCGTCCGAGCAAACCATAAGTTTGGCGCGGAAAAACACTTCCCGTTTTTGCCCGTCTTCCATAGTCAGAGTGGTAAGAATACGCGGTGTCCATTGCCCTTTTTTTACTGTAAACAAAGCTGTGGCATAGTCTTTTTGTGTGCAAACAGTAACAGTATCACACTTTTTGCCATCAGACTGGCTGATAAGTGCCCACCAACGGGTTGGGGCAAGGGGTTTTAAGCCGTCTGTTGTGCGTAAGTCAAAGCCTATTTCCAGAAGGTCATCCCCAAGAGAGTTGGGTATATTGGCCCAATCTTCTGCATCAACGGCTTCGCCTCTGTATGAGTAGGGCAAAAATTCACCATTTGTGACCACAAAGTCTTTTACCAGATCAAAGTGGGCATCCAGACCAGGCAGACCATCTCTGTAGTCGCCAGGCACAAAGCCGGAACCGCCTACAATGACCCCGTGCGTAAGGTTACCTGGCCATGCACCCGGGTATGTCATCACAATAGATTTTTTGCCTTCCTTGTCTGCTGCTTCCCAAAGAGGTTCGCTTAACCAGCGGCGACTATCCCAGGCCTGACGGATATTAGAATTGTCCGGGCTTGTGTTTTCAAGCTGGTAGTGGAAGCAGGTTATGCCGTGTGTGCCTGGCCATGCGCCTGTTGCAATTGTGGCCCAGTTTGGTGGGGTAATGGTGGGCAGCGGGCAAAGGCAGTCTTCTGCAAAAAAGCCTTTATCCACAAGATTTTTTATGTTGGGCAGGCTGTCTTCATCCATATATTTTTGCAACATAATGGGTAAACAGCAATCTAATCCAATAACTGCAACTTTTGAAGGAGTTTTTGCCATTGTATATCCTTTTCATACTGATGGACTAAAAGGGTGGGCTATAGACAAAAATAGATAAAACTTTGCGGCATGGAGGGCTATTTTACGCCATACGCTGCTTCGCTTTCTTTTGCTATTTCGCGGTAGCGCTGCAATAGGGCATCTGCCTTGTCATAACGGGGGCGAGCCTGTTCCAGCCAATAGTTTTCATACGGTTCTCTAAGCGCAACACGCCAGCGTTCTTTTTCTGCATCTGGAAGGGTGATAACTGTATGCCCCTTGCTGGTAAGAAACTCTAAGTCTTCAATATCTGTTTTATCCAACATGGCAGCGCAGGCTTTTACCATAACTTCGCCAGTGGTTTCTTCAAAAATTTGTTTAATATCTTCGGGGAAGGAGTCCCAAGTGGCTTTATTCATGCCAGCCCATATTGCGCCACCAGGGCCGTAGAAAAGGGTGGAATACTTGGTGGCTTCGTTAATTTTAAAGGAACGTAAAGGCGCTATAGGAAAAAGCACACCTTCTGCCATATTACGCTGAAGCGAAAGGTAAATGTCTGTATTAGGCACTTGGATAGGGTTTGCACCAAGAGAACGCAACATAACAAGGCTAAGGCCTGTTGCGCCTATCATTTTCATGCCCTGCAAATCTTCTAGGGTTTTAACAGGTTTTTTCACTGTATTAATATGGGAAGGGGCAGATGTGTGCAGCCAAAGCACCTTTATGCCATCCAGCTCTTTCTGCATGGCTTCTGTTTCATTAAACAGGTTCCAGTATGTCATGCTGGAAGCCATAGCATTGCTTGTAATCATGGGGGAGTTAACAGAGTTCAACAGGGTTTTCCCTGGGTTACGGCTACCCATGTGGGAACCAATATGCACTTGCCCTCCCTTTATGGTGGAATCTAAAATTTCGCCTTCAGGACAAATAGTGTTCGGGTTGAAATAGGTAATAATAACGCGACCATTGGTACGTTTTTTTATTTCCTCTGCCCAGGGTTTATACACATTGGCCACAATGGGGTGCTTGTCCATGTATTGGCTTGTCATGTTCAATCGCCAAGTTTGTTCCTCTGCAAAGCTTGGAGTTGCTGAAAGTGTGCTGCCAAAAGCAAGGCCCAGTACCGCAACAAGCGGGAAGAAAAAGCGACGCATAATGCCTCCGCAATGTTAAAGGTTATAAGTTTTGGACTAATTTAGGAAAGCAAATAATCGGGCAAGAAAGTGACAATATTCGGGAAAATAGTAAGCAGAAGCACGCAAAGCAGCATAATAAGCACAAAGGGTGTAATGTACTTAAATATAGCCAACATGGGCGCACTATCTGGCATACTTGCAATAGAAAAGACCACTATTCCTATGGGTGGA
Source organism: uncultured Desulfovibrionaceae bacterium (assembly GCA_964589455.1). GTDB lineage: Bacteria > Desulfobacterota > Desulfovibrionia > Desulfovibrionales > Desulfovibrionaceae > CAZPTC01. The sequence goes on from CAZPTC010000011.1 coordinate 11,626, forward strand.
GTAATTTGCCCCATTTCCATAAGAATAACAGTAACAACGCCAAACCATATTGGGTCAAATCCAAGTGCTGTTACTGTGGGAAAAATTGCAGGCAGTGTAAGCAAAATCATTGGGCCAACATTCAACACACAGCCAAGTGCCAGGTAAAGAAATACAATAAGCAGCAGAACAACATAGCGGTTTGTTTCCAGCGCAACAATCATGTCTGCCAAGTCAAAAGGCAGGCGCGTTACAGCCAAAAAATAGCCAAGAATATTGACCCCAAGCAAAATGAACAAAAGGCGCACTGTTATAACCGCAGTACTGCTCATAGCGTGTATAAAGTCTTTAAAGGAGATGGTACGTCTGACAATAGCATAAACCAGGGTGCCTGCCGCACCTACAGCGCCACCTTCTGTTGGGCTGAAAATACCCCCTAAAATACCGCCAATAACCAGCACTACAAGGCCCAGCATGGGCAGTACACCTGTAAGGGAACGCCATTTTTCAGACCAGGAATATGCTTCACCTCTTGGGGCAAGACTGGGGTTTCTTTTTGCCATAAAATAAATTGTGGCGCAGAAGGCAAATGCCATAATAAAACCAGGAATAATGCCTGCCAGAAAAAGCTTGCCTAAAGATTCTTCTGTAATAATAGCGTAAAAGATAAACCCCAGACTTGGGGGAATAAGTATGCCCAAGGTGCCGCCTGCTGCCAAAGCCGCGCAGGAAAGGCCTGCATTGTAATTTTTTGCCTTCATTTCTGGCAATGCTACAGAGGTCATGGTCATAGCTGTGGCCATAGAGTCACCACAAATTGCGGCAAAACCAGCACAACCAGCAACACCAGAAATAGCAAGGCCACCTGGTAATCTGCCCAGCCAAATACTGGCCGTGTTAAAAAGTTCTTTGCTAATGCCCGCATAAAGGGCAAGTTCCCCCATAAGAATAAACATGGGGAGCACAGTAAATGTAAAGGACATGGCCGTATGGACAGACGCAGAACCAAGGCTTGGCAGAGCCATTATAGGCGCAGGGTTTATGGCCATCATTCCCATTATGCCCACAATACCCATAGAAAATGCGATGTGTAAACCAAGGAAAATCAATAGCATAAGCAGCAATACCCCTAAGCCCCCAAGCAAGCTGTAGTGGTAGGAAAACTCTGTGCCAGATATGCAAAATGGCAAGGCCATAAACGCAATAGCCAGCACAACAGCCAGTATGGTGGTAGCGTATTTTTTCTGCTCAATAAGTGGAAGTAAGGCGTTAAGAAAACTTACAGATGTAGCAAGTACAAAGGTAAAAAGCCCAATAACAGCCACTATAAAAAAAGGCCAGATGGGAAGCAAAAGGTCTGCTGTAGTATCCCCTGCATGGAGCTTTTCTATAACAATTTCGCCAAGGTAAAAAGTAAGAAGCCCGGCAAACACCATCATAAGAATAGTGTGGAATATGTTCAGGTTAGCTTGCACCCATTGTGGAAAACGGCTTACCAGAAGGTCTACCCGGATATGCCCATCTCCATTTAGTTCTGCATACCCAAGCCCGCAAAATACAAGGAAAAGCATAAAAATCTCTTCAATTTCAATAACCCCTGGTACAGAGCGCGAGAAGAACAAGCGCAGCAGAACATCCAAAACCACTGGGAGAATCATCAAAAAAATGCTGATAGCAGAAAGATAAAACACATACGTTGAAATTTTTTTCACAAAACCTGTGTATGATCTGATAGCGCTTTGAAAACCTTCCATAGCAGCTCCTGCTTGTTAGAAGTTGGCTTTTGGAGAACCCGTGCTTTCTAAAGAGGATAGCAAGAGCTATGCCACACTATAAGCAGTATATAACTGGCTGTTTCTGTTTATGTTGCCAAAAATTTCACAAAATAAGACTTGAGTTTTCATAGAGCGTAATATAAAATACAAGAAAATTTTCGCACATCGCATTGTGCATGTCCCCAATCTTCTTTTCTCCCTATTGGTAAGGCGCTACGTATTGGCCAGTTACATGGCCAGTGGCTTGCCACAGTATAGAGGCGAATGCGTGCCTTCTCTTTTTGGCAAAACAGCCTGAGTGTCCTTTAGTACATGTAGCAGTAAAGCCAATGGATATAAGGGCAACTCTCCCCTCGTACGTATACTTTTACATGCTGGTAAAGACATGGCCTGCGTACTTATGTAAATTGCATGTATGGGGGGTATCCGCCAGTACAAGACCAGAAATTGGAATATGTACTGGATGGGGGGTATATGGAGAAAGTAAAAAACAATACAGTTTTTTATGTGGTAAACCCATACACTGACAGCGTGGAGTGCCAATTTCGCAGCATGGGGCGTAATACACTTGCAGAAATTCTAAAAGATGGCTCTATCATATTTTCTGCAATAGTTTTTCTGCATAAAGGAAAAGATGCTGAGCTTGCATCATGCCTGGCAGAAGAAGCAAAGCAAATACAAAATATAGCTACTTCTTTGTTAGAAATTCCTTTTGGAACAAAGGATGATCAGGATAGAATAGCAGAATTTTATTATGACTTTGCTACAACTTGGCCATTTGATTATGAGAATAATGAATACTATATTTTTTTCGACTCTTTAGAGGCTATGTCTCGTATATTCATGTATTACCTTAATACAATGCAGATGATAAAAATTTCTCTCATCGCCATTACTCCTCAAAATGATTTTTATCCTTATCAAACAAAAATGTATATTGCTTCTGGTGACTTAAGCTATTACATGGCCATTTCTCGTCAGATACAGCAAAACAAGGCAGACTCTGTTGCATACTTGAAGTCTGGCATTGAAACCATAAACCCCCAGTTTAACGCCCTTATAGAGCGTATTGAGCAAGTTGCCATGTATTCGCGGCAGCCAGTTCTGCTGTGCGGGGAAACAGGAACAGGAAAATCGCAACTAGCGCGCCGTATATATGATATTAAGGTGGCGCGGGGTTTATGCCTTGGGAAATTTGTGGAGCTTAACTGCGCGGCAATACGGGGGGATATGGCACAATCTTTGCTTTTTGGGCATATCCGTGGATCCTACACTGGGGCTGCACAAAACAGGGAAGGGCTTTTGCGTACTGCCAATGAAGGGGTACTTTTTCTGGATGAAATAGGCGCTCTTGGCCTGGAAGAACAGGCTCTTTTATTGAAAGCTATAGAGCGGCAAACTTTTTATCCAGTTGGTTCAGATAAAGAAGTTTCAAGCAAATTTATGTTACTTTGCGGCACCAATGCTGATTTATATGAAGAAGTAAAGCAAGGGCGATTTCGCAGTGACTTGCTGGCGCGCATTAACACATGGGCTTTTGTTCTGCCACCATTACGCTGCAGGCGGGAAGATATTCCGGCAAACCTGAAGTTTGAGGTTTCACAGTATGCCGCAGCTTTTGGCAAGCATATTGTTTTTACAGAAGATGCCCAAAAAATTTATCTGGATTATGCCATGTCAGCAGAAGAGCAGTGGTTTAGCAACTTCCGGGGTTTTTCCAACTCTATTCATCGCATGTGTACTTTTGCCAGAAAAGGCATTATTGATAAGCCTATTGTAGAAGAGGAAATAGAACGACTTAGAGTTTTAGGGGGAATGTTACAGCCGACTGAACTTTTTACATCAACAGGCACTTTGCTGGCTTTTCCTTTATTAAACACTCTGCTTGGCATGCGTACTGATGAGTTAGATCGCTTTGATGCTGTACAGTTGGAATATGTTCTTAACGTCTGCATTTCTTCCAAAAGCCTTTCGGATGCTGGCAGAAAACTTTTCTCCGTTTCTCGCCTTAAAAAAGACCACAAAAATGATGCTGACAGGTTAAAAAAGTACCTTGATCGCTATGCTATTGCTTGGCGCGATATAGAGATGTTACCTGTATCATGATGCTTTAAATTTCGAAGCGAGTGTCGCTGAAAGGCATGGCAAAAATCCTTTAATGTTACACAGCAGGTTCAGCAGGCAGCAGGGTCATGTGCAGCAGGCGCTCCAATGTTTGCGCGCGTGAAGCAGTTCCGAGTTCAGGGGCAACGCATAACTCCAACCATACGCCGTCTGCTGCGTAGCGGATCAGCCGCCCGGTCACATCGTCAGGATTTTCGCCGTTTCTGACAAGGCCTTCAGCAATCCAGCCATGCCAGCGTTCAACCAGCACCGGTTCTGCGCTTAATATGAGTGAAAGCAATCCCATGAAGTGTTTGCTTTTATCGGCGTTTTGCAGAGCAGCCACGGCCATAACATAGGCTCTGGTGAACCTGGCGCCGCCTTGTGTATCCTGCACTAAAGCTTTTTTTACCTCTTCTTCATACATCCCCAGTATATACCCAAAAAGTCCGATCATAAGTTCGGCCTTGCTCGGAAAGTGATGGATCAGCCCACCCTTGCTTACACCCGCCATTTGTGCTGCCGCGTCCAGAGTAAGGCCGGCCATGCCCTTTTCTAAAACCAACGTGGCCGCAGCGTCCAGTATTCTTTGCCGCACTTGCTCTGGGTTTTTCTTTTTCTGGTAGTTATTCATCCCCTTAAAAAATACCAAATGGTCGGATTTGTCAACTTGACAAAAAACCAACCAGTTGGTATCTTTTATTCAGCAACTTGATGCGACACCTGTAACACTACGAGGATACTCATGAATGCAACCCTTGTTCAATACGGAAGCCTTGTGCTGGCCATTGTCTTTGAGATTATCGGCACGTCATTTCTGAAACAAACTGAACAATTTACCCGGCTGATGCCAACCTTATGTTCTTTGCTGGCCTATGCAGTGGCCTTCTTTATGCTTTCTATCACCCTGAGAACCATGCCTATTGGCATGGTGTATGCGATTTGGAGTGGAGTAGGCATTGCGGGCATATCGGTGATTGGTTGGGTAGTTTTTAAACAGGCTATGGATGCGCCCGGTATACTTGGGTTGGCTATGATCGTGGGCGGTGTGGTGGTACTCAACCTGTTTTCTAAAGCCAGTGGACATTGAGCTACGAACACAGCGTTTGTGCCGCACATAAACGCACACCATGGCGCAAAGGAGAATGGGGTGAGCCATTTGTCTTCCCCATTTTTGTATACCCCTCCGCTAAGGATGCCTTATACAAAAAGAAAGTCCGCAACCTTCTTAACTTTGCGGACTTTCTTCAAATCTTTTTGATTGTATTTTGGTGCCGAAGGGGAGACTCGAACTCCCATGCCGTTGCCAGCACTAGACCCTGAACCTAGCGTGTCTACCAATTCCACCACTTCGGCGTGTTCGTGAACATACATATTTTGCCTGCTCTTGGCAAGCATTTTTTCTGGTCATTTTAAAAGGTATGTGCTAATATATTGAAATAATGCACTAACGTATAGAAATTATTAGCATCATTTTACTATTGGAGAAGGCATGCTGGACTACAAGTGTATAGAGAAATTGCGCGAATACTTTGCTTCTGGCAATTTAGAAGAAGATTTCCAATGGTCTGCAGAAAGCAGGCGCCTTGAAATATTGGAATTTCTTGAAAAGGTGATAGAACTTGGGGAGCTTGCAGATGAAAAGGCCAGTGCCATTATTTATAAAGGCATGGGTATGTCTGCTGGGGCTGGGCAGTAAGCCTTAAAAAGCGGTTATCTGCGCGTGAAAATATGGATAGAACGGCTTTTTTGCTCCACTTTATAGGTTTTGACCAAAGTATGCTCCCATAGCAGGGTAGAATGTGGTGGGGCACTAAGCAAAAAAATGGCTTTATCTCCGGGCTGGGAAAAGGGGATAAAAAATTCCAGTGCTTCTTCCCAAGGCATAAAGGCGCGGCTGAGAAAAATACGCGGCATACCCGTTGCCTGAGCATCATCCTGCCCATCACCCTGGCCCTCTTTTTGGCCCGCTTCCTTACCTGGCACTGAGTTTTGGCATGGAGGAAGAGTATTTTCTGCTCTGCCTTGCAAAACATTGGTGCGTGGCAGATTAAGCTGGGCCAGCGCGTTTTGCAGAAAAAGGGCCCGCTTTTCTCTGGCTTCTACCATAGTGTATTCACCAGCCTGCCAGAGTATGCGCAGGGGGATACCGGGCAAACCTGCGCCAGCGCCCACATCATACATGTGAAAACCTGTCATCTGATCTGAGTAGGTTTGGGTCAGCTCTTGCATAACGGGCGCCAGATAAAAGCTGTCAATAAGCAGTTCGCTGAGGGCGGTTTCCCAGTTTACAGCACCAACTAAATTCATGGCTTTGTTCCAGCGCATAAGCAGGGTAAGATATTGCACTATCTGATCTGCCTGTTCATCCAAAAGCGTGAAACCAAGTTTGCCACAAAGCATGGAAAAATTCAGCTTTGTAAGGGGTATGCCCCTTCTATAGGCTGAAGCGCTTCTGCCTTTAGGCGCAAACTTTCCAGAAGCCGCGGGCTTAGCGCCCCGAAAACTCTGGGGAGGGCGCTTTTTTTCTTCGTTCAGGCCATGCCCGGCATTATGCTGGTTACGCTTATTTTGTTCAGCCCCGCCAGTTTTATTTGGCGTATTGGCAGTATCTGGCTTGCCTGTTTGGCCATGCCACGCTTTGCCATTTGAACCTGCTTTATCATCCTGCTGCACAGGGGCCTTATAGCGCTTGCCACTGCTTGTTTTTTCCCATTTGTTGGTAAGCCCGTCTTTATCGTACCTGGGCTTTTTTCCGGAAGAGCCGGAAGTGCTGCGTTTTACCGGCTTTCCTGCGGGGGTATCAGGCTTCATGCTTGCACCCAGGAATCAAAATTCTCTTTAATAAACGATACGGCTGCGGCATTTTCTTCCTTCCCATTCCCATTAATGGTCATTGGTGCGCCAAAACGTACATGCACAGGAATGCTGGGGCGTATCCAGCCAAGATCTTTTATCCATTTTCCTGTGCCCCAGGCGTCTGTTTTTAGCGCAATGGGGATAAGTGGTACGGAAGCTTTGCGGGCAAGCTTTGCTGCCAAGGTATTGAAATCTTCCGGGTTAAGGGCATGGGAGCGCGTGCCTTGCGGAAAAATGATAATAGAAATGCCCTGCTGCAAGCGTTCAGTGCCGCCATTAAGCACCATTTCTAAATCTTCACGCGGGTTTGTGCGCTGTACAACTATAGGATCTTTTGCTTGCAGCACATGCCCCAGCCAAGGGTATTGCATAAGCGAACTTTTTACCACAAATGTTACATTTTTAACCGGCTGGATAATGGAAGGTAAGAGGAAAGTCTCCAGCGTACTCATGTGGTTTGCCAAAAACACGCAAGGCCCTTCCAGAGTGCTGGCATAATGCAGGTTTTCTACATGTATACGTGTGCCAACGCGCTCCAAAATTTTCCCCACATCCTGGCTGCTGTCTACCCAGTCTGCAGCAGTGTATTCGCCGCGTGCAGCCCGGCGGCCAGCGCTTGCTACAACAGGGATCAAATGTGAGTAAAAATAGAGGGATGGAAACATGGCCCCAAACCTGGAAAGGGGAACATTTTCTGGTGTGTTGTAGGGGTCTTGCGCAAAATAATTGTCCATAATGCCTCGCAGGAGGAAAAATATATGCTGGTCTGTAAGACGTGGAGTTGATAAACTATGTTCTTGATTTTAGAGGAAAAAATACGGAGAGTCAAGCAAAGGCTTGGCTGTGGTGACAGCAGGCATAGCACAAGAGGGCGCTTTTACAAAAAAAACTCCGCATCTGTGGGCATTCTGTCCCATTGTATTTTCCCGCTGTTTTTTCTGTATTTGCGCAGTAATACATAAATGGCACCCGGGCCGCCATCTTCCGGAGCGGCTGTGCAAAAGGCAAGAATAACACGCTTAAATGGTTCTTTGGTAAGCCATTCTGCCAGTTTATTGCGCAGCACAGGGGTATTATTGGGGGAATTAAGGCCGCGGCCTGTTACCACCAGCACTGTACGCAGGCCTTTGTGGTACGAACCTTTAAAAAATCCTACAAGGGTGCTATACGCCTGTTCTGCGTTTAGGCCGTGAAGGTCAATATGCGCTTCAGGGCTGTATTGTCTGGCCTGCAATTTGCCAACAGTAAGCAAATCCAGCCCTACAACATGGCCTTCCATAAATTCTTCTGTGCCAGAGAGGGAGAACTCTACCTTGCCTTCCATAAAGTCTTTTAACGGGTCAGAAGGAGCGGGTGGCTTGGTTTTGCCAGGCAGTATAACAGGGGGAATTTCTCGGCCTTTGCCTGCCAGTGGGGTGACAGCGCCCAAGTCTTGTATGGCACTGAAAAACGCCATATCATCTTCCGGGTAGACAGATGCTTCTGCAGCACCTTCTGCAGCACTTGCCAAGGCAGTAAGCGCGTGCAGCTTCTTTTTGTCTTGCCCTTCTGAAGCAGTAAGGCTGCCACTGCCTAAATGCACACGCTTTTTTTCCTGATTCAGACGCGCTAATTTAGGATCTGCCGTAAAACCTGCGCTTTCCATACCCGCTTCTGGCTGCTCTACAGTTTTTTGTGCTATTGGGCTATTTTTTGCTTTCCCTTCAGTTTGATTGGCTTTTTGTAAGGGTTTTACACCAGCAAGCGAACTTGCCAGAACATCCGCCATGGTAGGTTCATCCGCTTTTTCCCCTTTGGCTGGCTTTGGTTTTTGGATATTGCCAATAGCTTTAAGAAAAAGGGCAGTGTCTTCAGTAAGGGCTTCTTCAGAAACAGCGCGGGCAGCTTCTTTTTTCTGCTCTTTCCGGCTTTCCTTCAAAGGGCGGCCAGTATGTTTAGAAGGAAAAAGCTTGGGGTCAATATGGGTAAAGGGGTTTTGATCGCTCATAGTCTGTACTTCCGTTTACTTTGGTTATCCGCAAATCAGTAGGGAAATGCTCTAAAAATCTATGCCGTAAACGGCTTGTTTTCCATTTTGCCAGGGGTGTTTTACCTCTGTAAGCGCTGTTATCATGTCTGCGCGGTCAAAAAGCCATTGTGGCAGAGAGGTATGTCTGCCAGAAAGAATAACATGCTTATTTTGTGTATGTTCTAGGAAGTCTAGTAATTCACTTGAAGTAATCAAGCCATTGTCTAATGCGCAAAGACTTTCATCTAAAATAAGTATATCTGCCTCTGGTATATGACTTTTTGCCCAATACAGTGTTGCCTGTGCTGCTTGTGTATGCAGGGGCCTATCCTGCTCATCTAAAAAAAAGCCCGCACCACCTGCATAAAAATTTTCACCCAACAGAGTTTGCAGTATTTTCTGTTCTGCTGCTTCCCCGTTTTGTTTTAAAAATTGGGCAAAAAGTATGCGCTTATTTGCGCCTAAAGCGCGAACAACCTGACCAAGACAGGCGGAAGTTTTACCTTTACCATTGCCAGTGTAAACTAACAGCATGTTAACTCCATACGCCACTTATGGGCGTGCCACAATGGGGGCAGTTGCCCTGCAAAAGGGCAAAATCTGGGTTTAAAGAAGCGTGAAAGCCATTTCGCTCTACCAAGGTTTGGTGACAAACAGGGCAGCGTGTATGTTGGCTTAATCCAGGTATATTGCCAGTATAAACAAAGTGTAGACTTTCTGTAGCGGCAATTTCCGCTGCCATGCGCAATGTTTGGGCAGGTGTTGGCGGCACGTGCTGCATATTGCGGCAAGGGAAAAAGGCGCTTAAATGCCAAGGGGTATGGGGGCCTAACTCATTGGCAATAAAGCGTGCCATAGCGCGTATTTCTTGCTCGCTGTCATTAATGGTAGGTATAAGCAGGCTTGTTACCTCCAAATGCACAAGAGAGGCAGCAAATGTTTTTAAATTCTTTAAAACCGGCGCTAAACGCGCTTTGCAATACGTTTTGTATGTTGCGGGATTGAAACTTTTAAGGTCAATATTGGCGGCATCCAAAAGAGGCAAAAGTTCAAGTAAAACTTGAGGACTTTGATAGCCATTAGAAACTAAAACCCTTGCCAAGCCTGCATTTTTTGCAAGTTCAGCACACTCTGTCATATATTCAAAAAACACGGTTGGCTCATTGTATGTAAAGGCTATGCTTTTGCAGGAACCAGCAAGCGCTTGCGTTACCACGTCCTTTGCTTGCATTGGTTGAAACTGTACAAGGCCTGTTTGCGTGACAGAACGGGAAAGGTTGTCGTTTTGGCACCAGGCGCAGTCAAAATTACAACCCATTGTGCCAATGGAAAAGGTTTTGCTTTGTGGCAAAAAATGGTACAGGGGCTTTTTTTCTATGGGGTCTGTGTGCATAGCGGCAGGGCCGCCGCAAACCGCGCTTTCCAGTTTGCCGTTAACTACTTGCCTGACCCCGCAAAAGCCAATTTCCCCTTCTGCAAGGCGGCAAAAATGCTGGCATAAACGGCACTGAACCTTGGGGGATGTGCCGTGTGCCAGTAAACTATAATGGCGTGCCTGCATACACGCGCCTACCGTACTATGGGCTGCACAGGGGCTGGCTTGCCCACAGGCTGCTTATCCGGCATAATAATAATGGGCAGGGGTACATACGGCATATTGGGGGAGGGGATATTCCAGCCAGGCTGATTTTGCGGTTTTGGGTTGCGTATGCCCCATACTTCGCTATCTTTATCGCTGGAATAAAAAAAAGGGCTTTGCGGAGGCTGCAATTTTTCTGTACTTACAAGGGGCACCGCGGCTTGCGCCTGCCCAATAAGCAATAAACCCATGCAGCATAGTAACAGGGCTATATGTTTCATATGACACCTTTTGGATAAAATTTTTATGGTATACTATTCGCCTAATATGTAATGCTTTAGTAATAACATACACAATTAGCATGTATTTTTTTAGTCAGGCTGTTGCGTATTTAAGTTTGCTTGCAGACAGCTTGCCTCTTGGCAAGCAGAACAAAAACCGCTATAAGAAAAATACGCATCTTGTGTGGCCTTGGCAAGAGTTTTTCCATACGGAAGTTTTTTGCTTTGGCTGTGTTTTTTTGTCTTTTCTTGAGGGGGATTTATGACTAATACCCGCGCAAAAGCCTATACGGAAGCCGGTGTGAATATCCACGCGGGCAATGCGCTTGTGGGACGTATTAAAGCACTTGTTGCAGACACACATACAAACGGGGTAGTTTCTGACATAGGCGGCTTTGGCGGCCTTTTTAAGCCGGATATAAGCGGCATGGAAAGCCCTGTGCTTGTTGCCTCCACAGACGGTGTGGGTACAAAGCTAAAACTGGCCAAGGATATGGATAAGCACGACACCATTGGCATTGACCTTGTTGCCATGAGTGTGAATGATATTCTTGTACAGGGTGCAAAACCCCTCTTTTTCCTTGATTATTTTGCCACCAGTAAACTGGATGTTGACCTTGCAGAAACCGTTATTGCCGGCATTGCAGAAGGCTGCCGCCGTTCTGCCTGCGCCTTGCTTGGCGGTGAAACTGCCGAAATGCCTGGCATGTATGAAGACGGTGAATATGACCTTGCAGGTTTTTGCGTTGGTATTGTAGATAATACCCAGATTATTGATGGCTCAGCCATAAGTGTGGGCGATGTTATTATTGGCCTTGCTTCTTCTGGCATACATTCCAATGGGTATACCCTGGTACGCAAGCTTTTTGCGGAATCTGGCGCAAAACCGGATGATATTTTCCCGGGTACAGATAAATCTTTCCGCGATATTTTGCTTGAACCCACCACCATTTATGTGGATATTATGCGCACCCTTATGCGGGACATGAAC